>DAISHP010000019.1:0-13219 GCA_036822475.1 Bacillota bacterium | reverse complement strand
GCTGAGTTGCCTTGGAAATTATCGGGAACAACCCACTTTTACTTGACAGTATCGATCTTGATCATTTCCTTGTTTTTAGAAATGCCTTGTGATATAATCAGGCCGAGGTCCCCAAAAACAGGAGAGGGCGTGAGCAAAAGAATGCTTTTCACCGCCGAATTTTTTTGGAGACTCTTTGCCGCTACCGGATCGATTAAAACATACATGCTCTATAGAAGGTTTGCCCTGCACTGACCGGAAACATTCCCTCTGCCCGGCAAGTCAGCCAGCCCATTTTCCGATTCCGTCCCGCGGGGATGGTTTTTTTATGTAATCGTTCTTTGCTTCCTGACGCTAAACCTGATTTCTATTCTAAAGGGGGTCCCGTTTGCTTGGAACAAAAGTTACTACAGATGGCCGAAGAAGCGAAAAAGGTTCTGGAAAAGGCTAAAAACCTGGAGGAAATTAATGCGGTCCGCATCCGTTATTTAGGGAAAAAGGGCGAACTGACCCAGATCTTGCGCGGGATGGGAGCGCTTCCCCCGGACCGGCGGCCGCGGGTGGGTCAGGTGGCCAACGAAGTGCGGAAAGTGCTTGAAGCGGCGATCGCCGTCCGGACAGCGGCGGTCAAAGAGAGAATCAAGCAGGCCCGCCTGCTGGAGGAGAAAATTGATCTTACTCTGCCCGGGACAAAATTTTCCCTCGGCCATTTTCATCCGCTGACCCTGGTTCAGCGGCAAATTGAAGATATTTTCCTGGGCCTGGGCTTTGCAATTGTAGAAGGGCCGGAGGTGGAACTGGACTACTACAACTTCGAAGCGCTCAATATTCCGAAGGATCACCCCGCCCGGGATATGCAGGATACATTCTTTATCGATGAGGAAGTGGTCCTGCGGACCCACACGTCCCCTGTCCAGGTCCGCACCATGGAACGGATGGCCGGGCGCATCCCGGTGAAAGTCATCGCGCCGGGTAAGGTCTACCGCCGCGATGACGACGCCACGCACTCGCCGATGTTTCATCAAGTGGAAGGTCTGGCCATCGATACCCGCATTACCTTTGGTGATTTGAAAGGCGTTCTGCAAACATTTGCCGCCGAAATGTTCGGGGCTTCTACGCGGACGCGCTTTAGGCCGAGCTTTTTCCCTTTTACCGAACCTAGTGCGGAAATGGATATCTCCTGTGTGATGTGCGGGGGCCGCGGTTGCCGCGTCTGCTCCTACTCCGGATGGCTGGAAATTCTGGGCTGCGGTTCTGTCCACCCGCGGGTATTGGAGATGTCCGGCTACAATAGCGAAGAAGTGACCGGCTTCGCCTTCGGCATGGGCATCGAGCGCATTACCATGCTTAAATACGGGATTGATGACCTGCGGCTGTTTTTCGACAACGACCTGCGCTTTTTAGAGCAGTTTTAGAGGGGGCTTGAGGAGTTTGCGTGTTTCTTTAAAGTGGCTGCGGGAATTTGTCGAGATCGATCTTCCGCCGGAAGAGCTGGCCGAACAAATGACCCTCGCCGGGCTGGCGGTAGAAGCAATCCATTATCCCGGCAAGGACATTCAAAAGATCTATACCGGGCGGATCGTCAAAATAGAACCCCACCCGAACGCCGACAAGCTGGTCATCTGCCGGATTTTCCTGGGGGCCGGAGAGCCCGTGCAAATTGTTACCGGCGCCCCCAACGTGGCAGAAGGCCAGATTATCGTGCTGGCGGTGGAGGGGGCGCGCCTGACCGGCGGGCTGACGATTAAAAAGGCGAAATTTAGAGGCGTGGAATCGCGAGGCATGTTATGTTCCTGGCAGGAATTGGGGTTTGATCCCAAATACATTCCCGCCGACCAGGCCCACGGCATAATGGTTTTGCCGCCGGATACACCCGTCGGGACGGATGCAAAGCCTCTTTTAGGCCTGGACGACGTTATCCTGGAACTGGAAATCACCCCCAACCGGGGCGACTGCCTGTCCATGCTCGGCGTCGCTCGCGAAGTGGCGGCCATCCTCAACCGGCCTCTCCGTTACGATCCCCCGTCAGTTGCCGAACTGGCCCAAGGGAGCGAGGGGCGGACGCGGGTCGATATTCTCCATCCCGAACTCTGCAGCCGGTATGTGGCGCGGCTGTTTACCAACGTGCGCTTACGCCCCTCGCCCTTGTGGATGCAAGAAAGGCTGCGGGCGGCCGGGATCCGTCCCATCAGCAACATTGTCGATATCACCAACTATGTCATGATGGAGCTGGGGCAGCCTTTACACGCCTTTGATTACGACCGGCTGCAGGAAGGGCGGATTATTGTCCGGACGGCGAAAGCGGGAGAAACTCTGGTTTCCTTAGACGGAGTGACCCGGAAATTGACTGACGAGATGCTGGTAATTGCCGATGCCGCCGCGCCGGTGGCGATTGCCGGGGTCATGGGCGGCCTGGAAACCGAAGTGACGGAAAAAACGGTCAACGTTTTGCTGGAATCGGCCCACTTTAACCCAACGAGCATCCGCCGGACTTCGAAAGCCCTCGGTCTGCGCTCGGAAGCCTCCGTCCGGTTTGAAAAGGGGATCGACCGGGAAGGTTGTCTGTTGGCCGCCGCCAGGGCGGCCCAGCTGCTCCGGCAAATTCAGGCCGGGGACGTGGTTGCCGGTGCGGTCGATAATTATCCCGGCCGGCGGGCGCCGGAAAAAATCGTGCTGCGCCCGGCCCGCGTTAATCATGTCCTGGGGACTGCACTCACCGGGGAAGAAATCTCCCGGACTCTATCCCGCCTGCATTTTGAAGTAAATGAAGCGGGTGAAGAATTGCTGGTTACTGTGCCTGGTTACCGGAACGACGTTCACCAGGAGATCGACCTGATTGAAGAAGTAGCCAGGCTGTACGGGTACAACCGGATTCCGGGAACCCTCCCCTGCGGGGTGAGCACTTTAGGGCTCCGCAACCGGGAGCGGGCACTGGCCGACCAGGTGAAGGAAATTCTGGCCGGCTGCGGGTTAACGGAAGTGGTCACCTTTAGCTTTATTAACCCTGCGGTTTTTGACTGGTTTAACCTGCCTGCCCAAAGCAGCCTGCGGGAAGCGGTAAAACTGCAAAATCCGTTGAGCGAAGAACATTCCATCCTGCGTACCTGGCTTTTGCCCGGGTTGGTGGAGGTGTTAAGGCGGAATTTTCACCGGCGGGTGACAAACGGGGCGGTGTTTGAGCTGGGGCGGGTGTTTTTCCCGCGCTCCCGCACCCTCCCGGAAGAGCGCTTGATGCTGGCCGCCGCGGGCATGGGGAAAATCGCCGCCGGCTGGAACACCCGCGGGTTAACGGTTGATTATTACTTCCTCAAAGGGGTTTTGGAAACTTTGGCGGCAAGGATCGGCCTGCCATTTTCCTTTGCCCCTGTCAATAACCACCCGTCGTTCCACCCGGGGCGGACGGCCCGCATCTTCAGCGGAGAAGAGGAACTCGGTATTTTGGGGGAACTCCACCCTGACGTTCTGGAAAATCTGGAACTCACCGGGCGGGTGGTGGCCTGCGAAATGGATTTTACGAAAATCACCGCCCTGGCCCGGGAGCGCCGGCAGCACACGCCCCTGCCGCGCTTCCCGGCGGTCGAGCGGGACCTGGCCGTCGTGGTTCCCCGGGACGTTCCGGCGCAGGCGGTGGAGGAGATCATTAAACGGGCCGGCGGTCCGCTGTTGCAATCTGTCTCTCTGTTTGATGTTTACGAAGGGGAGCAGGTGAAAAAAGGCTTCCGCAGCCTGGCCTTTGCTTTGAAATTTCTGGCTGCCGACCGGACCCTGACGGTGGAGGAAGTGGCCTCCTGCCTCGCGAAAATTACAACCGAACTGACGCAAAAAGCCGGCGCGGAAATCCGCGGGGAAAAAATTAGCTAGCCGGGAGGAATTTTCCCCTTTTTTGCCGAAATGCAGTGGTCAAGGGGGAAAATTTATGGAAAACAAGGGCGAACTGGAAAACCGGGTGGAAGTGGAAATCTTCGGCGAAGGATATGTTTTAAAGGGGGCCGAACCGCCGGAATACCTGCAAATGCTGGCCCAGTACGTAAACAAAAGGATGCGCCAGGTGGTCACCCGCAACCCCCGGTTGACCACGGCCAAAGCCGCCATCCTCACGGCGCTGAATATTGCCGACGAATTGATGAAGCTGCAAAAAGAATACGACCAGCTGCTCCGGTCCAGACTGGAGGAAGAGAAGAAAAAGCCGAAAAAACAGGAATTAGGGACCAGGAATTAGGGGTTAGGGATGCTGCAGAACTGCGAAGTAGCCTGGGCATTTCAGGAACTGGCCGATCTGCTGGAATTTAAAGGGGAAGATTTTTTTAAAGTGCGCGCCTACCGCCGGGCGGCGAAAACTCTTGCCGGCCTGCCGGCGCCTGTGGAGGATTTTTACCGCCGGGGGGAACTGGCCGGGGTACCGGGCATCGGGAAGAATATTCTGGCCAAGATCGGGGAAATGGTAACCGCCGGGAAAATGCGCAAGCTGGAGGAGTTGCGCGCGGAAATTCCTCCCGGCGTGCGGGAAGTCATGAATCTGCCCGGAATCGGCCCAAAGCGGGCCGCTCTCCTGTATAAACATCTGCAGGTTGCTTCCCTGGACGATCTGGAAAGGGAAGCCCGCCGGGAGCGCGTCCGGGAATTGCCCGGCCTGGGCGCCAAAACCGAGCAGGACATCCTCCGGAAGATCGAAATGGTGCGCCGCCGGGGAGGAAGGGTGCTATTGGGGGTTGCCCGGGAACTGGCTCAGGATTTGCTCGATTTTTTCCAGGATTTACCCCAGGTACAGAAAGTTGAACCCACGGGAAGCGTCCGCCGCTGGCAGGAAACCGTCGGGGACCTCGATTTGCTGACCATGACGGACGATCCGGGGGGGCTTTTTACTTCTTTTGCCGGTCACCCCCGGGTGAAAGAGGTGGTGCAGCGGGAAGAGGACAGAATGAAGGTGCTGACCCGCTGGGGGGTGGCCGTGGAACTGCTCGCCGCGCCGGCGGAAGAATACTGGCCGACCCTTTTGTGGTCCACCGGAAACCGGGAGCATTACCGGCAGTTGCAGTTGCTGGCCCAAAGCCGGGGCCTGGAATTGAACCGGCGGGGAATCAGGTGCCGGGACGGAAAATACTTCCCGGCGGAAGGAGAGGAAGAACTTTATCGCCACCTCGGACTGCCTTTAATTCCTCCGGAACTGCGGGAGAACCGCGGGGAAATCGAATTTTGCCTGCAGGCGGGACGGCTGCCGGAGCTGGTCCGCCTGCAGGATATTAAAGGCGACCTGCATCTTCATACCAGCTGGAGCGACGGGGTTAATTCCCTGGAGCAGGTGATCGAATACGCCCGAAAAAAGGGCTACCGTTACATTGCCGTTACCGATCATTCTCCTTCGTTGAAAATTGCCGGCGGCCTCTCGCTGGAGCAGTTAAAAGAACAGCGCAAGGCAATTGAAAAAATGAACGAAAAGTACGGGGACATCCGGATCCTCACTGGTTTGGAGGTCGATATTTTACCCCGGGGCGGCCTGGACTGCCCGGAGGAAATTTTAGAGCAGCTCGACGTGGTGATTGCTTCCGTGCACACGAAATTTCAGCAGGACCGCCGGACCATGACGGAGCGCATCCTGTCCGCCGTTAAAAATAAACACGTGGATATTATCGGCCACCTTACCGGGCGCCTGATCGGCCAGCGGGAACCCTATGCCGTAGATGTAGAAAAAGTCCTGGCGGCGGCCAGAGACTACGGCAAGTTCATGGAAATCAACGCCTCGCCCGACCGGCTGGATTTAAACGAGGAACACGCCCGCCTGGCCAGGGACTACGGCCTGAAAATGGTCATCAATACCGACGCCCACGATCTGCGGCGGATGGACGACATGCCTTACGGCGTGGCGGTGGCCCGCCGGGCCTGGCTCCAGCCCGCCGATGTGCTGAATACCCTGGAATGCGAAACATTATTGGAATTGCTTGGAAACAGGTAACGGATGACGGACAACGGTAAAATCTTTACCTTTAACGAAAATGATATCCTGCCCCGCTCTTTTTATGCCCGGGACACCAGCCTGGTGGCCCGGGAACTCCTTGGGCATTATCTTGTCCACGTCAGCCCCCAGGGCCTTGCCGCCGGGAAAATAGTGGAAACGGAAGCTTATCTGCAGAATGATCCGGCCTGCCACGCGGCGCGGGGGGTAACCAGGCGCAACCGGGTGATGTTCGGCCCCCCGGGACATGCATACATCTACTTTATTTACGGGATGTACTATTGCTTCAACGCCGTGACCAGGACCGAGGGGGTCGGGGAGGCGGTGCTTATCCGGGCTCTGGAACCGGTGGCGGGAATTCCTTTAATGCAGGCCCGGCGCGGGCGGGAAAAGTTGACCGAGCTTTGTCGCGGGCCGGGGCGGCTGGTTCAGGCCCTGGGGATTACAAGGGAACAAAACGGGCAGGATTTAACCAGGGGGACGCTGGTCATCTGCCGGGGGAAGGATGAAGACCCGGCCGTCGTCCAAACGACCCGGATCGGGATCAGAAACGGGGCGGAACTGCCGTTGCGGTTTTATATTGCCGGCAGTCCTTTTGTTTCCCCGCAGAAAAAAGCTAGAAAAACAGGATATCCTGTGCTATGATCTTCAGCAGCGAAGATTAGAAAGGGGGATTGCCGGTGAAGCACACTCTGGCGGTCCTGGTTTTAAACAAACCGGGCGTTCTGGCCCGGATTTCCGGGCTTTTAAGCAGGCGGGTTTTTAACATCGAAAGTATTACGGCCGGTTATACGGAGGAGCAGGATATCACCCGGATTACGCTGGTCATCAATGGCGATGACCGGGAACTGGATCAGGTAATCAAGCAGTTGTCCAAACTGGTTGACGTGATCAAAATCAAGAAACTGGAAAGCCCCGAAACAATCGAGCGGGAGCTTGCCCTGATTAAAGTAAAGGCTTCCCCCGCGCACCGTTCGGATATAGTCGACATCGTCGAAATTTTTCGCGCTAACATCGTAGATATCAACCGCGAGACGGTAGTGATCGAGCTGACCGGCGACGAGGAAAAAATCAACGCCCTCTGTGCCGTTTTGGAAGAGCACGGAATTGTGGAAATGGTGCGGACGGGGAAAATAGCGATCAGCAGGGGACCAGGCGCGGTAAAGTATATCCCCAACGGCAATGGCATTTAATAAAAAGACTCTTCTGCCGCTTTTTCGCGGCACCGACGGTTGATGAAAAAAGCAAATGCTGTTTTCATGGCAAAGGTATATAAGGAACAAAGGCACAGAGGCAAAAAGAAAAAGCTGTGGGAATATTTTCCTTTGTACCTTTGGCCGCGTTGTCTCTATACCTCTTTCTAAGGAGTTTCCATGGAGAACATTCGTTCTCGCAAAAAACATGAAAATTGATTAAGCAGGTTCAATCTGGAATTCGCTTTAGCGATGACTATCCCGACGACTGACGACTGACGACCGACGATTATTTTGAGGGAGGGTGGAAGGTTGCCTCCTGTCATCGGAATTACCTGCAGCTGGGATGACAACAGCGGACGGTATTATTTAAATTCTTTATACGCCAGGGCAATTACCGCCGCAGGGGGACTGCCTGTTTTAATTCCCGATTGCCTGGGGCAGAATGAGATCGGGAAGCTGCCGTCATTAATCGGCGGTTTGCTTCTTACCGGCGGCGGAGACGTTGATCCGGAATATTTCGGGGAAGAGCCCCTGCCGCCCTGCGGGGAGATTACGCCCACGAGGGACGCTTTCGAAATTGCCCTGGTCAAAATCGCCCTGGCCGCCGGCATGCCGGTTTTAGGGATTTGCCGGGGGGCGCAGGTACTGAACATCGCTGCCGGAGGAGACATCTACCAGGATCTCCCCACGCAACTTAAAGGCTGCCTCAAACACAACCAGAAGGCTCCCCTCTGGGCGCCCACGCACAATATTCAAATCCAGCCGGGCACCCGCCTGGAGAACATTTTCCGGGAAAAAGTAATCCGCGTGAATAGTTTTCACCATCAGGCAATCCGCAACCCGGCGCCGGGATTTATCGTTTGTGCGCGCGCCAGCGACGGCGTAATCGAAGCGGTCGAGAGCACACAATACCGTTTTGCCCTGGGTGTCCAGTGTCACCCGGAAGGGATGTGGGAAAAAGATCCCCGGTTTTTAAAGCTTTTTAGTGCCCTGGTAGAGGCAGTAAAATGATTTTTTGCCGCACCTCCGCAATAACACAATTTACCATAGAATTTTTGGATTCTTTAAAGGAAAAAATATTTCTCTTGTCGAAACAAATAATCCGGAAAAGATTAGTGCAAATGTTATATTATGTCGGACATTGGCGGAGGTGTCTGGAATGAAAAATAAGCTGGTTGTCCTGGTTGTTGATGACCAGCCGGGGATGAGGCAGTTGCTGGGTTCGGTGGTGGCGGAAGCGGGGCATCAAGTGTACCTGGCCGAAAACGGCCTGGAGGCCGTGGAAAAAGTGCGGAAAATCCGCCCGCAGGTAGTCTTTATGGATGTAAAAATGCCGGTTATGGACGGGCTGGAAGCATTGGGCGAGATAAAGGCAATTGCCCCCGAAACTGAGGTAATCATGATGACTGCTTATATTTCCGAGGAAATCAAAAAAGCGGTGACGGAGAAAGGGGCCCGGTGTTGTCTGGCCAAGCCTTTTGAAATAGACAGGGTAAAAGGAATTTTAAGCAGTCACCTGGAAAATTAAAGACCTCGCCGAAAAGGAATTCTGCGCTCCGGCGCGAATATCAATGAAAAAGAAATAAATATCCGGACGAGCCCATAGGGGTGCCCGGCACTCAAATGTATTCACACCAGACATCCTGGCAGGAAAACCTGGAGTATTGAGTGCCGGGCTGAGAAAAGCGTTTTTGGCGCTTTACCCTTTGAACCTGATCTGGATCATGCCAGCGTAGGGAATGGGTATTAGAAAAATAAGTCTATACCTGCCCTTGCTGGTGGGTAATTTTTATTTTCGGAATCAGGAATTAAGACCCCAATGCTGCTTTTTCGAGTGGCCAACAGATGATGAAAATTAGCGAATGCTGTTTTCAGGGCAAAGGTATAAAGGCACAGAGGCATAAAGAAACAGGTGTGAACACAGAAAATCTGTTGCCGGGGTGGAGCGTGGTTGGTGAAAAAGGGACTAACCCATCTGTACCGCATTATTGACGCCAACTTTAACCGGGCCCGAGAAGGAATTCGGGTCCTGGAAGAGGTAGCCCGCTTTATGCTTGACGATCCCGTCCTGACCGGCCGTTTCAAGCATGTCCGGCACCGCTTGCGGGTCCTGCAGGAAACCGTTCCCGGCGCCCCCGGGCGGCTGCTGGCGGCCAGGGATTCCGCGGGCGATGTGGGGTTAAATTTGGACGCGGAGGAGGAGTACCGGCGCGGAAGTTGCCTGGACCTGCTGACGGCGAATTTTAAGCGCGTCCAGGAAGCGCTGCGGGTGCTCGAGGAGTATACAAAATTTTTGCGCCCGGAAGGAGAATTTAAAAAGCTGCGGTTTGACCTCTACGAATTGGAAAAGGAAATGCTTGCCGATCATCACTTAATGTTTCTCCCGGGCCTGAAAAGGGAAATTGACTGCACTCTGTACGTTATCACTGGAGAAAAAACCGCCCTGGGGAGGCCGCCGGGTGAAGTTGCGAAGGCAGCCATCGCAGGCGGGGCCACGGTAATCCAGCTGCGGGAAAAGGACTGCCTGGTCCGCCGGTTGATCGAGATCGGCCGGGAGTTGCGCCGCCTGACCCGGGAAAAGGGTGTGACCCTGATCATCAACGACCGGGTGGATGTTGCTCTGGCCGTCGAGGCCGACGGTGTGCACCTCGGCCAGGACGACCTGCCGCCGGCGGTGGCGAGGCAAATCCTGGGGCCGGAAAAGATCATCGGCATTTCTACCCATAGTCTGGAGGAGGCGCTCCTGGCCCAACAGCAGGGGGCCGATTATATCGGGGTGGGGCCGATTTACGCCACGAAAACCAAAGATACCGCCGTCGGTCCTGTCGGCCTGGACCTGCTCCGGCAGATGGAGGGGAAGATAACCGTTCCGATCGTTGCCATCGGCGGGATCACGGTCCAAAATGCTCATGAAGTTGTGCGGGCCGGCGCCGACGGCGTGGCGGTAATCAGTGCTGTAGCAGGCGCCCCCGACGTCAAAGAAGCTGCTCTTGCTTTAAGCGATGCGGTGAGAAAGGCAAAACTGGCCAGGTAAGGGCATTTTGCAGCGCTGCTGGTTCGCTTAAAAGCCCAGGCGGTATGAAAGGTCTAATTCTACAAAACGGGGGTTTGACCAATGACGCAAATTATGGCGGCCCGTTCCGGAAAAATTACTCCGGAAATGATCCGGGTGGCGGAAAAGGAAAAGGTTGCCGTAGAGTTAATCAGGGAAGGGGTGGCGGCCGGCACAATTGTCATCCCCGCCAATAAAAACCATCCCCGCCTCGACCCCTGCGGAATAGGCCGGGGGCTGCGCACGAAGGTAAACGCGAATCTGGGGACTTCTTCCGCTTTTCCCGAATTGGCCGACGAACTGGCGAAATTAAGCGCGGCTCTGGAAGCGGGCGCCGATACGATCATGGATCTTTCCACGGCGGGAGACTTAGACGCCACCAGGAGGGAAATCCTCGCCCGGTGTCCCGTTCCCCTCGGGACGGTGCCGGTGTACCAGGCCGCCGTAGAGGCGAAGGAAAAACGAGGCAGTATCGTGGCGATGACGGACGAGGATCTTTTTTCGGTAATCGAAAAACAGGCTGCCGACGGGGTCGACTTTGTAACCGTGCACTGTGGAGTTACCCTGGAAGTAATCGAGAGGCTTAAAAAACAGGGGCGCATTGCCGATATCGTCAGCCGCGGCGGTTCCTTCTTAACCGGCTGGATGCTCCACAACCAGCGGGAGAATCCCCTTTTTGCCCACTTTGACCGCTTGCTGGAGATCTGCCGGCGTTACGACGTAACCTTAAGTTTGGGCGACGGCCTGCGGCCCGGTTGTCTGGCCGACGCCGGCGACCGGGCGCAAATCCAGGAGTTAATCGTTCTGGGGGAACTGGTGGACCGGGCGCGGGAAGCGGGCGTCCAGGCCATGGTGGAAGGGCCCGGACACGTCCCCTTAGACCAGGTTGAGACCAACATTAAGATTCAAAAAACCCTTTGCCGGGAAGCCCCCTTCTACGTCCTGGGGCCGCTGGTTACCGACGTTGCGCCGGGATACGACCACATTACAGCCGCCATCGGGGGAGCGGTGGCGGCCATGGCGGGGGCGGATTTCCTCTGTTACGTCACTCCTTCCGAACACTTAAGCCTGCCGACGGTGGAGGACGTGCGGGAGGGAGTCATTGCCTGCCGCCTGGCCGGCCACGCCGCCGACCTGGCCAAGGGGATTCCCGGCGCCTGGGCGTGGGACCTGGAAATGGCCAAAGCGCGCAAAGCCCTGGACTGGTCCGCCCAAATTACCCTGGCCATTGATCCCCAAAAAGCGAAACGCTACCGCCAGGAGCGGAACCCTTCCGAAATGGAAGCCTGTACCATGTGCGGGGAGTTTTGCGCCATGAAGCTGGTAGGGCAATTTTTAGGGAAAAAGCCTGACCAGTGCTGAATTATTCATTTGCCCGGCGGGGCAATGCCCGGTCGCCGAAAAGCATGGCTTTCCCAGCGGGAAGTAAAGTAACCGCCTGGCAATCCCTGGCATATAATAGGATCAAAACTGCAGGGAGGGATTGCCGTGCCGGGTCACGTCCATTACCATAATTTTTCCGGAGAAACGTCCGTAGATGTTCGACATTCTCATTCCTATGAGGGAATCACCGGGCCGAATATTCCCAGGGGGTGGGGCCACGTCCACGAAATAACCGCCGCAACCAGTTTTAAAAACGGCCATAAGCACGATCTCAAGACGGTCACGGAGCCGGCTGTTCCGGTGCGGGGCGGCGGCCACGTTCACCGGTACAGCGGAAGGACCACCGTAAACGGACGACCGCCGCACGACCACAAGTTCTCTGGCACAACTTCCGGACCAGTCTTATCCTGACTACCTGCTGGTGATTGCCGGGCGATGACTGCCCGGTGATGATAAGCTGCGCAAATATCCGGTCGCCAAACCGGATATTTTCTTTCAGGCGATTTTTTAAGTCCGGAAGGAAGTTGCTGGACTGCCGAAGAATAAAATATGGTAAACTAAGATAAAAAATGCAAATGGGGGTTTGCAGGCGTGCATTGGGAGAGCAAAGGCCCGCGGAATACGGAAGCGACTGTTGATCTGGCTCTGCAGAGGGCGGCCGGACAGGGAATCAAGTACGTTGTAGTGGCTTCCAGCACCGGCCGGACGGCGGAGCTGGTTCTCGAAAAAAACAATTTTGAGCTAAATATTGTTTGCGTTACCTATCACGCCGGCTTTCTGGAGCCAGGGAAAGCCCTGCTGAACCCGGAAGTGAAGAGCAAGCTGGAAAATGCTGGTGTCCCGGTGCTTTGCACCACGCATTTGCTGGCCGGCGTTGACCGCGCCTGCCGGTTCCAGTTCGGCGGAATCTACCCGGCGGAAATCATCGCCAATGCTTTGCGTATTTTGGGGCAGGGTTTGAAAGTCTGCGTGGAAATTTCCTGCATGGCTCTGGATGCAGGGTTGCTTCCTTACGGCGAGGAGATCGTCGCCATCGGCGGTAGCGGCCGGGGTGCGGATACAGCGGTGATTATCGTGCCGGCCCACTCCAACAAATTTTTTGAAACGAAAGTAAAAGAAATTATCTGCAAGCCGCGGGAGTTTTAAATCGAAAGCTTTTTCGAAGGAGTGCCGGAGCGGACTTGGACCTGTCTGCGCTGGGCGAATCTGGTTTAATTGAACTGTTGAGCCGGGGACTGCCCGCGACCGGGCCGGAGGTGGTGAAAGGGATCGGGGACGACGCCGCCGTGCTGCAGGTAAGCGGGGACAACTGGCTTTTGTTTACCGCAGATATGCTGGTGGAAGACGTTCACTTTTCTTTTGCCTGCGCCGCCCCGGAGCAGGTAGGTTACAAGGCCCTTGCCGTCAATGTCAGCGATATCGCCGCCATGGGGGGGTGGCCGGCGCACGCGCTTATATCTCTAGGCGTGCCTGCGGGGACGCCGGTAGGGGTCCTGGAGGGGATTTACGCTGGGCTCCGGCGGGCCGCCGACGAGTACGGGGTAAATATCGTGGGCGGCGATACGGTGAAATCACCGGAGCGGCTCGTTATTAACGTGGCGTTGCTCGGTCTGGTGGAGGCCGGCCGGGCGATTTACCGGAGCGGCGCCCGGCCAGGCG
>DAISHP010000018.1:0-13314 GCA_036822475.1 Bacillota bacterium | reverse complement strand
CTGCTCGTCTGCAGCAGCGCCAGGGCTGCCGCCACCCGCTGCGCCGGCAGGCGGCGGCTGTTCAGGCACAGCAAAGACGACTGGGTAAGCGAGCCCCCCGTTTTGTGCATGCTCATTACCACGGCGTCCGCCCCGCCAGCCAGTGCTTCCGCGGGCAGGGCGGGATGAAAGGGGAAATGGGCGCCGTGCGCCTCGTCGACCAGAACAGGTTTCTCCCTGGCGTGGGCAACCCCGACAAGCTCCCGCAAGCCGGCGGCAATCCCGTAGTAATTCGGGTAAACCACGAAAACCCCGCGGGTGTCCGGCTGCTCCTCCAGAGTTGCGGCCAGTTTTTCGGCATTGATTCCGGCGGGAATCCCAAATTCGGGAAGGAGTTCCGGAACGGCAAAAACCGGGTCGGCGCCGCTGAAAATGAGCCCGGCGAGAACGGACCGGTGGCTGTCGCGCGCCGCCACCACCTTTTCCCCCGGACGGCAGGCGGCCAGCAGCAGGGCCTGCAGCCCGGCGGTGGTACCGTTCACCAGAAAGAAGGCGGCCTGCGCTCCGTAGAGCTGCGCGGCCAACTCCTGGGCGCGGGCGATCACACCGCCCGGGCTGGACAGGTTGTCCAGACCCGGCAACTCCGTCAGATCCATTTGAAAAAAATCTTCCTGTTTCAACAAAGACGGCAGCGCCTCCCCCTGCCGGTGAGCAGGCACGTGCAGATGGGCGTAATCCTGCTCGCGATACTGCCGCAGCGCCTTGTAAAGCGGCGCCTCCAACTGCTCCCGGTTCAAGCCGGCGGCCCTCCCATGATCAGGCCCTCCCTTATAAAATTTGCTTTTCGCATCCATTTTAACATGAATGTGCGCGCATTACCATCAGTTTAATATCATATCCGGGTATCCTGCCGGTCAGAATAACGAAAAGGAAGGCAACACAAAAGGGAAAAATTTGAAACCCGTAAAAGGGGCCGGTTGCGATGACCAAAAACGTCATCAACGAAAAAGACCTTTGCCGGAAATACCGGACCAACGTCACCAGATTGATCCGTGCCTGGAAAAAGGGCCTAAACGACACGGAAATTGCCCGCGTCACCGGCATTAACCCGGCAACCCTGCAGCAAATCCGGGAAGATATCGCGCTGGCTCACCGTCGTCTCCGGCTCCTGCAAAAAAAGGAGGCCCTGGCAAAAACAGGCCCTCATGTCTTCTTTAAAAAATGAGCACTTTTTGCCTGGCTGCCTACGCGCCCTCTATTCGCCGGCATCCGCTCTGCCGATCCCCTGTTGTAAATAGTTTTTTGTCAGCTCAACATAGGCCTGCGCGCCTAACTCTACCCAAAGCAGCGATTTTCCCGAAAGCTCCTTTTTCACTACCGCAGGAGCACCGGCCGCCAGGAAGCGGGGCGGGATTTGCGTTCCCTCGGCCACCACGCTACCGGCCGCAATGACGGCCTGCTCACCGATGACCGCGTTGTCCAAAATCACCGCGTTCATGCCGATGACCGCCCCTTTTTCCACGGTGCAGTTGTGCAAAACGGCCCCGTGGGCCACGGTGACGTCTTCCCCGATGACGGTTTTTCCGCCGGCCAAAACGTGCACCACCACGTTGTCCTGGACGCTGGCCCGCGCCCCCACCGTAATTTTCCCGAGATCGCCGCGTAGCCGGGCGCCGAACCAGATACTGGCCCCTTCCGCCACCTCCACGTCGCCGATTAAAGTGGCGTCGGGAGCAACGAAAGCCCTTTCCGAAACCTTTGGTTTTTTACCGTTGTATGCGATGAGCATTTCCCTCCCCGGCTTGCCGGAACCCGCGGCCGGAAAATCAACGCTGCAGGGAAATCCGCAGGCAAGCCGGACGCCCCCCTTCCGTAAACTTTAACCTTTCAAGTATAAACCCAAATCGAACCCTTCCCTGCTTTTATAGCGATCAAAAATATAGTGACGGTATTTTACGTAATCCGTATAATTACAGTTAATCCCCTCTTCCTGCATGGCTTTTTCGAACTTCTTTAAATCCGGCGGGCACCCCCGGACAGGAATGGCTTTTTGAATGTGCGGGTTGTCTTTGTTCAGTTCGCAGGCGCATTTGCCAAAGAGGATCGTTTTGGCAAACCCCGGAGAGGCCAGCTGCTTTTTGCCGGTGATGACCTCCACTCCCGGGAACGGTTCGCCCCGGAAAGCGGACAGGAGCATGATGAGCATGGGGTTGTAGAGCATGGAACAGCCGGTGCATAAAGTGTTGTCGTACTTGCGGATGGCAAGGCCGGTGATACCACGTTTAACCATTCCCACCGGCCCGGTGTCGTCCGGGGTCCATTCCCAGTCGTAGGGGATAAAGAAACGATGCTTTTCGATCTCCTCGCCGCTGACCATAATTTCCGCCAGATCCAGGCTTCGCCTGCGGCAATCGGCAAAGTACTTCAGGTGCGGCACGTCTTGCGCAGAGTAGCCCATGATTTCCGCCCCCACGACGTCGCAGGCCAGGGGGTCCCGGGAAGCAATGAGGAGATCTTTCCGGTAGGCTTTACCGGTATGGGCCGGACCCCTTTCCAGGGCAAAAATTCCGTCGATGACGGTGAGCGCCACCGGCAGCTTTTCGATGATGTGCGGGAAAATCTGGTTTAAATCCCGGTCCGGATGGTGGCAGAACATTTTCGATTTTCGGTCCAGGATCCCTTTAAAGTTCTTGATCCCCAGGGAAACCTTGCACTGATTGTGGGTTTTTAACACCGGCACGTTGATGATTTGATCCGCTTCCAGAGCTTTTTGCGCGACGGAAAGCTGAAAATCGCCAAAATCCACCGGGACGAATTTTTCCTCGTTAAAATCGATCAGTTCCACGCCGTAATTTTCCTTGAGCTTCTCGTAGCCGAGAGCTCTATAGATGGCTCTCCCCTGGGTTTTGGGTACGGGCTGCGAGGCTTCGCCGATCATCAGGCGGCGAAACCCTGCTTCCGCCAGGATTTGTACCAGAGCGAAAATTACTGCGCTGGTGGTGACCACCCCGAAGGGCGGAAAGGGAAGGTCGAAGTCCCAGGCGACCAGATTGGGTTTAATTAAAATTTTATCGTTTTTGCTGAGCCCGGCAAACCCGCCGCAGAGCTCAATCGCTTCTCTCAAGGAGCGGTACGGGTCGATCCATTTGACGATTGAAACAACCGGTCTGGTCATGGTCACTCTCCTTTGGGGGACAGGAATTGGGGAGGAGGGCTTAAAAAAGTATTCAATGAACAAGACCATTTTCCTGCTCAAAATCAACAGATTAAAAATTAAAAATTCCGAATAAACGCCCTGGTTCTTTTTACCCGGCAATCACTCTGCCGCCCCCAACTTGCTCCGGAAAAGCATACAATATACTTTTTTCCCCTTCTCTTGACGGGCTTTTTGTCCTTATGGTATTTTTGTCCTTATGGTATATTCCTTTTTAAATTTTTGACGAGGTGAAAGATAATGAAACTTGCTAATCCCAGGCAAATTTACCGCAACCTTTCGACCGCCCGCCTGGTCGAAACGGCCCTGGCCAGGGGGGAAGGAATTTTAGCCAGCAACGGCGCGCTGGTGGTGACTACCGGGAAGTACACCGGCCGCTCACCCAACGATAAATTTATCGTCGACCTGCCTTCTGTCCACGATCAAATCAACTGGGGGCCGGTCAACCAGCCCATGGCGCCGGAACAGTTCCGGAATCTTTCCGGGCGGCTGCTGGCCTACCTGCAAAATAAAGACCTTTTTGTGTTTGACGGTTTTGCGGGTGCCGACCCGTGCTTTCGGATACCGATCCGGGTAATCAACGAACTGGCCTGGCAAAATCTCTTTGTCCGGCAGCTTTTGATCCAGCCCGCGCCGGCGGAGCTCAGCGGGCACCGACCACAGTTTACCGTGATCTGCGCTCCCGGCTTCCACGCCGACCCCGAACTGGACGGCACCCGTTCGGAAGCTTTCATCGTTTTAAACCTGGAAGAAAACCTGGTCCTCATCGGGGGGACCAGCTACGCCGGGGAGATCAAAAAATCGATTTTCAGTGCCTTAAACTTTTTACTCCCCCGGCGCGGCGTTTTCCCCATGCACTGCTCGGCCAACCTGGGGCCGGCGGGGGACACAGCCCTCTTTTTCGGCTTATCGGGAACGGGCAAGACCTCTTTGTCCGCCGATCCGCAGCGCCGGCTGGTGGGGGACGACGAACACGGCTGGTCGGAGGAAGGGATCTTCAACTTCGAAGGCGGCTGCTACGCGAAATGCATTCGCCTTTCGGCGGAAAACGAGCCCCAGATCTGGAGCGCTATCCGCTTCGGCGCCATTTTGGAAAACGTCATCGTAGACGCCGAAACGCGCACGGTCGATTACGTATCCGCTGCCATCACGGAAAATACCCGGGTGGCTTTTCCCGTGGAATACATCCCGGAAGCAGTCATCCCGGGCGTCGGCGGGCATCCGCAAACGGTTATTTTCCTGACAGCCGACGCCTTTGGGGTCCTGCCTCCCGTGGCCCGGCTAACCAGAGAACAGGCCATGTATCACTTCCTTTCCGGTTACACCAGCAAGCTGGCCGGCACCGAACGGGGGATCACCGCGCCGCAGGCAACCTTCTCCACCTGCTTCGGGGAGCCTTTTCTCCCCCTTTCGCCGGCCGTCTACGCCGGCATGCTCGGAGAAAAGATCACCCGGCACAACCCCCACGTTTACCTGGTGAACACGGGCTGGACCGGGGGGCCTTACGGGGTGGGGCGGCGCATCGACATCAAGCTTACCCGGGCGATGGTGGCCGCCGCCCTCTCCGGCCGGCTGGAAGAGGTGGAACTGGAACCGGACCCCGTCTTTCAGGTGCTGGTTCCCAGGCATTGCCCGGGCGTGCCGGCGGAAATTCTAAATCCTCGGGATACCTGGACGGACGCCAGCGCCTACGACGAAACGGTCCAAAAGCTGGCCCGCCTTTTTGCTGAAAACTTCCGGAAGTTTGCGGACATTGCCCCGGAAATTAGATCCGGCGGGCCTGTCTGCGCTTAGCAGCCAGAGCATTTCCAGAAATTAACAATTTTTCACAGCAGGCGCACTCCAAGACACTAAGGCACAGAGGAATATGTATAAAGCGCCGGAAATATTTACTTTGTGCCTTTTAACCCTGCTGCCTTTGTGCCTGATCTTTTCAGGGTAGACCCCCATGCCACTTTCGTGGCACCATCAGAGGATAAAAATTTGTTTTCAGGGTAGACACTCAATCTTGTCCAATCCGTGCCTGCCGTTCTTCGCGATCAACCGTCCTAAAATCCAGGGTTTCGAACGAGCATAAGCAAGGCCGGGTTTCTAAATTCGCCCGGCCTCATTCTTTACCCCGGCTGATTCAGTTATCTTCCCGCTTCTTATCCTTCCTTACTACGGCAATGGCGCAGTCCGGGCAAAACTGCTGGCAAATACCGCAGGCCGTGCATTTCTCCTCGTCGATCCGCACCGAAGGGGTACCGTACACACCCAGGTAATCGGACCAGGACATGCACTTTTTAGGACACTTGGCGATGCACAACCCGCAGCCCTTGCACAACTCCGGAAAGACCGTCCAGATCCCCTTTTTGCCTTCTACCGTGATCCCCTGGCAAGTTTCCGTCATTTTTTCTCCCTCCTAACCGGCGGCGGCCACGAGCCCCATTCCGCGCTCGATGGCCTTGTAGTTCAGTTCCCTTAACTCCGGCTCCTTGTCAAACTTGTACTTCAGCCTGCTCTCCAGCGCCTTTTTGGCGCCCTCTGCGGAAACAACCCCGGTCAACTTCACGATCACACCCAGGATAATCACGTTAAAAACGCGCGGGTGCAGTTCGCTTTTGGCCAGGCTGATCGCCGGAATGGCCAGAACCTTTTTCGCGTGCCGCGGCAGTTCCTGTTCGGCTCCTTCAATGTTGGCGTCGTAAAGAAAAACGGTGTTTTTGCCGACGTACTGCCTGGTCCGGGGGACGGCCCGCCGGCTCAAAGCAACCACCACGTCGCCGGTCTGGAATTTCGGGGCGCCGATCTGCTCATCACCCACCTGCAGAAAAGCCACCGAAACGCCGCCGCGCTGCTCGACACCGAAATTGGGAATGTACAGGGCCTCTTTGCCTTCTTCGTTGGCCGCTTCGGCCAGGATTTCCGCCACCGACTGCACCCCCTGGCCACCTTCGCCCGCCAGGATTATTCTTACCGGTTTAGCCATCTTTCTTTTCCTCCTCCTGCGCGGCCAGAGCGCCCGGGACTTTGATTTCGCCGACCTTAAAGTACTGGGGCAGGATATGTTCGACCATGTTCCAGGTTTCCTCCGCGTTGGTGCGCCAGTTGGTCGGACAGGCAGAGATTACTTCCACAAAAGAAAAACCGTTGCCGGCCAGCTGGTTTTCCAGCGCCCTTTTCAAAAAACGCTGGAGCTGGCGGATGTTGGCCACCGTGCCCCGGGCCACGTAGGCACCTTCCCGGCTGATGGCCGCGACCATTTCCGGGCCCTGAAAGGGAAAGCCCGTTTTTTCCGGGTCGCGCCCGTAGGGGGTGGTTTCCGTTTTTTGCCCCGGCAGGGTGGTGGGGGCCATCTGGCCGCCGGTCATCCCGTACTGGGTGTTGTTTACCAGGACCACGGTAATTTTTTCGTTCCGGGCGGCGGCGTTGACCAGGTGCTGGGAACCGATAGCGTAGCCGCCGCCGTCCCCCATGTAAGCGATGCCGATCAGTTCCGGGTTGGCCCGTTTGATCCCGGTGATTACCGGTGTCGTCCGCCCGTGGTGGGTCTGGGTAGTGTCCAGGTTGAAGAAGTCCCAGGCCAGCAGAGAACAGCCAATATCGCAGCCAAAAACCGCCCGGCCCTGGATGCCCAGTTCGTCGATGGCGTAACCCAGGGCTTTCAAAATCAGGCCATGGCCGCAGCCGGGGCAGAACTTGTGCGGTTTTGTATCGACCCGCCAGCATTTCGGCATAGCCGGTTCAATTTTCCGCGCTAAAGACATGAAAAAACCTCCTTCTCCCTTAGCCCAATATTTTCTTTACTTCCGCAATTATTTCCTCCGGCGTAATCCCCATGCCAGGCCGAAACAGGGGAAGCATTTCTGCCGGGCAGCCGTAAGCTCCTTCCTTCAGCAGGCGGGCCAGCTGGCCGTTGGCCGATTCGGCCACCAGGAATTTTTTCGTCCGGCCGGCTACTTCCCGCAACTCCTTTTCCGGCAGGGGACGCAGGGTAACCGGACGGAAGTAACCCACTTTATAACCAGCTTCCCGGAGTTCCTGCACGGCCATTAAGGCGGCGCGCGCCACCACGCCGTGGGCGATGACGACCAGGTCCGCATCGTCTACGTAGTGAGCGTGATACTCAGCCACCTCGGCGGCAACTTGCGCGTAATCTTCCAGGTAGCGTTCCACCACCGCGTACAGTTCCTCTTCCAGGTTATAGATGTTGCACAACTGAACAGGAGGACGGTCCACGCCGGGCACGCCGGGCTTACCGAAGTACAGCTCGGGCGAAACGATGGCGATTCCCCGCTCCGCAGGGTCGTAAATGGTCAGCGACTCGCGCATTTTGGATTGGTAACCGTCGCCCAGCACAAAAGTGGGGAACCGGTATTTCCAGGCGACGTTAAAGGCTTTAATGGTATAATCAAACAGTTCCTGATGAGTGGCCGGGGAGTAAACGATGCGCAGTCCTTCCCCGTTGCCGCCCAGGGTGGTCATGGTTACTTCCTGCTGCGAATAAATCACAGTGCCGCTAGAAGGGCCACCCCGCTGGGCGATGATCACCACCATGGGCAGCCGCATGGCCTCGGCCATCGACATAGGCTCCTGCATTAAAGTGTTTCCCGGCCCCGCGGTAGCCGTAAAGGCCTTGCGCCCGGCCAGCACCCCGCCGAGGGTGGTAAAGCCGGCGGAGAGCTCGTCTTCCGTCTGCAAGAAATCCCGGCCGAACTTCGGCGCCAGGCGGGTCCAGTAGTGCATGATCTCGTTTTGCGGTGTAATCGGGTAGCCGAACATGATGTCGGCACCGGCCGCCAGAGCGGCCCAGGCAACCACTTCGTTGCCGGTCATAAAAACTCTTTTTTCCCCCTCAATGGGCTTGTCCTTGGGCATTTAAATCCCCCTCCCGATCTTCTCGTCCCTTTAAAATTGGGAATTAACCGCTCCTGCTGCTAACGCAGCACCAGCAGAAGATGAAAATTAATGATTTTTTACCGCCTTTATAGCCAGCCGACCTCACCAGAAAGCGCCCGGCATATAGCGGTCAATCGCCCGCACGGGATGCCCCCGGCAGTCCTTTGGGCCAATCAGGGCGGCCAGTCCCCGGACGGCAGTAGTCGCCACCACCGGGATACCCGAAAGGCGAGCGACTTCCGCCAGCACCCGGGCGCCTTGCTGGATTACTTCCACCGAGGTTTCATCACCTAAATGGGTATTGTTGATCAGCCCGTCCACGCGGCCCACCTGTTTTATGTAAACAAGAATATCCTCTACCGAACCCGTCATTGGCCTGGCAATATTAATCACCAGCAGGACGCGCAAATCCGGGTCCGTCCCGACTCCTTCCAAAAGGTTGAGCGTTTTGACTCCCTCCACGCCGTAGCCCACGTCCAGCACGACGTCCCCGGCCCGCTTCAAGGCCCAGCGGTTTTCCGCCCGCAGGATGTTGCCGGTTTCCCCCAGGCCGCCTACCTGCCTGGTTTCCCAGGCCAGCACGGCGATCCCTCTGGCGGCAAGTGTTTTCTTAAGCGGCCGCAAGGTATAGCACGGCTCAACGATATCCAGGTCAACCAGCGTAACCGGTCGCCCTTCCCGGGCCAGATCCAGAGCGCGGTTGATAGCTACCTCACTTTTTCCGCTGGCGTATTCACCAATATATGCTTCCACGATGCGCGCGGAATCACCTGTCACGCCCAACCTCCCCGGAAAACAGAGGCATAAAGGCACAAAGGGAAAGGCGCCTGCTTTAAGCCTCATTTTTGTGATCAACAGCGGAAATGAACGTTCTCCATGGGAAGACTTCCCAAAAAAGAAAAACCAGGACAAACCCCCCTGGTCCCGCCTTTTCGCCATGTCCAGTATAATGCAAAAAAGTCGAAAAGTCAATGCTTTATCCACATTTAAATTCCTGAGGAAACTTTAAATAAAAAAGTAACCCAGTAAAGCCAGTAAAATTACCCCGGGAATTTGCAAAATTCCTGCCGTCAGGATCGTCACCGGATTAAGCGCCACGTGCAGCCCCACCTGGGCCAGGAGGAAATTGGCCAGGTAGAGCAAAACACCCCCCACTACAAAGCAGGCCAGCAGGCGCAAGAGAAACTGAAACGGCTTGACCAACACCGTGGCCACCAGAAATAAACCAATTAAACCAACCACGCTGAGCAAGATCAGTTTCCATTCCACAGCCCCCACCTCCAAAAATCGGTCGTCGGTCGTCGGAAGTCAGACGTCGGAATAATCGCTGGTCGTTGTTTGGGCCATTACTTTTTTACAACAGGTTGCATCATAAAAATCTACTCCAAAAACATCAGCCTGCTTATTAAACTGGTGGACGGTCCGGCGGTCCGCTTCCGGCAGCACCGATCAGACTTGTCCCACTGCATTATATGTAAGGTGGAAGGGGAATATTCCTGATGATTTACTTATTTAACTCCTGCCTTCCCTCCAGGGCCCTGGTCAGGGTAATTTCATCGGCGTATTCAATGCTCGCCCCCACCGGCAGGCCGTGGGCGAGGCGGGTGACTTTCACCCCCAGCGGCCTGATCTGTTCGGCCAGGTAAAGGGCGGTGGCGTCGCCCTCTATGGTGGGGTTGGTCGCCAGGATCACTTCTTTTATCTGCCCTTCCTGCAGCCTGTTCATCAGTTGTTGAATGGTCAACTGATCGGGCCCCGGATTATCCCGCACGGAGATGGCACCGTGCAAAACATGGTAAAGCCCCCTGTAAGCCCGCACTTTTTCCATGGCCAGGACGTCTTTGGGTTCCTCGACCACGCAAAGCACCTCGCGGTTGCGGCGCGGGTCGGCGCAGATCGGGCATATTTCGGCATCGGTCAGGTTGGCGCAAAGGGAGCAGTAACGAATGTTTTTTCTGGCCTCCAGGATGGCGTTGGCCAGGTTTTCCGCCGTTTCCGAAGGGGCGTTCAACAGATAAAAAGCCAGGCGCTGCGCGCTTTTGGGTCCGATTCCGGGCAGCCCGGCCAGTTCACTGATCAGGCGCGCCAGGGAGCCGCTGGATAATTTCACGCCCTTCCCTCCTAAAACAGGCCGGGGATATTCAGATTACCGGTAAACCTGCGCATCTCATTGTTGACCATTTCCCGGGACTGGTTGAGCGCTCCGTTCACCGCCGTTAAAATAAGGTCTTGCAGCATCTCAATGTCTTCGGGATCGACCGCCTCGGGTTTAATCTCGATGGCCACCAGCTCTTGCTTTCCGTTGGCCACCGCTTTCACCGCCCCGCCGCCGGCGGTGCTTTCCACGGTGCGGCCGCCCAGTTCTTCCTGTAGTTTCAGCATTTCAGCCTGCATCTTTTGAACCTGTTTCATCATTTTCTGCATATTCATCCCCATGGCTCTTCCTCCTCACTCTTTTTCCTTGCCGGTATTCCTTACTCTTCCTCCCTGGCTTCTTCCAGAACGCCAAATAAGGATAGTGCTTCGTCAGTTTTCAGTTCTTTATGGCGCAGGGAAAAATCCGCCTCCGGGGGGCGCTCCCCCAAGACAAGGCGCACCTGCCACTGCTGCAAAAAAAAGGAATTCAAAGCAAAAGAAATTTCCCCTAGTTTACCTTCCAGGTATTGTTTGTATAACTCGTGTTCCTTTTCAAAGGCAATACTTAAAACGTCGTCGCGCAACTGCTGGGGCCACCCGTACGCCAGAAAACTGTACAGGGGCGGGTCTTTTTGCTTAAGGTTTTCCAAAAAACCGGCCCAGCGGGCGGCAAGCTCCCGGAACGCCTGCCCTTCCGGGCTGCCTTCCGTCATTTTTGAACCCGTTCCGGTTCCGCCGGCACCGCTGGCACCGCCGGCCGTTCCACCTGCCTCCTCTTCCACCTCCCGGCCGGCCCGGTATCCCTTGTTTCCAGGGGTCTTCCCCGCCCCGGCGGCCTTCTCCGCCCCGGAAGCTTTCTTTCCTTCTCCGGCAGCCCCCTCGTTTCCCGGCGGAAGGATTTGCCTGGCTTTCTCCCCACCTTCCTGAAGGGCCCGGCTTACCCGGGGGGCTCTTTCCCCTTTCCGGAAAGCTTCCCCGCCGGCCTGGCGAACAACTTCCCCGCTTCTTTCCCCGCGGCGATCCCGGGCAACCTTTTGCTCCCCGCTTTTTTCGCCTTCCTTTGCAGCCTTTTCGGTTTTTTCCTTGCCGGTTTTTTCAGCTTCGTCCTTCCCCGGCCCGGCTGGCGCAGCTTCAGCCGCCCCAACTGATCCCAGAGCCGGCCCGGCGGCGGCTGCTTGAATTCCCGCCAGTCTTTCCACCAGTTCCTCCAGTCGCGTCACCCGCCACGCTAAACCGGCCTGTGGCCCGCGCTCCGCCGCCCGTTGTCCTCCGGAGCCGTCCTCTCTGCCCTCTGCAGTTTCGTTTTCTCTGGTCCCCCGGGCGGCAGCCCCGTGTTCTGCCGCCGCGTGCTCTCCAGCCGCGCGCTCTCCAGCATCACGTCCGGCAGGACAGGCCTCCCCATCAAGGATCGCCCGCACCAGGGCAACCTCCAGCAAAATACCGGGTTGGGTGCTCCACCTCATTTCCTGTTCCGTCCGGGTGAGGTCGTTTAAAAGGCGCAGGACCTTTTCCCGGCCCAGGGCTTCCGCCTGCGCCCGCAGCCTTTCTCTTTCGCGCGGACCCAATTCTTCTTCCGCGTCCCCTTCCGGAGAGACAAGCAAGAAAAGCAAAGTGCGCAGGCGGGCCAGCAGTTCCCGGACAAAAAGCCGCAAGTCCTTGCCCTGCTCCACCAAAGACCGGAGCAGCTTAAGCGCCCTGGCCGCATCGCCGGAATCCAGGGCGGCCACCGCCTCGTCGAGCGCCTCGGCACGGACGGTGCCCAAAATCTGGTGGATGTCCTCCGCGGTCACCCGCTTTTCCCCGAAGGCGGCCACCTGGTCTAAAATGCTTAAGGCGTCCCTTAAACCGCCTTCGGCGGCGCGGGCAATCAGGTAAAGGGCGTCGTCGTCCACCGTCAGGCCCGCCCCCGCGCAGACTTCCCGCAGACGCGCCAGCAGGTGCGGGACCCCGATCCGGTGAAAATCAAACCGCTGGCAGCGCGACAGAATGGTCAGGGGAACTTTGTGCGGCTCGGTGGTGGCCAGGACAAAAACCACGTGCGGCGGCGGCTCTTCCAGCGTTTTCAGCAGGGCGTTAAAAGCCTCGTGGGTGAGCATGTGCACTTCATCGATAATATAAACCCGGTAATTGCCCGTGCTGGGCGCAAACCTTACTTTTTCCCGCAAATCCCGGATCTCGTCAATACCCCGGTGCGAGGCGGCGTCGATCTCGATCACGTCCAGCGAATTCCCGGCGGTGATTTCCCGGCAGTTGGCGCAGGCGTTGCAGGGTTCGGGGGACTGCCGCTCCCGGCAGTTCAGGGCCTTGGCCAGCACTTTGGCTGTGGTGGTTTTACCCGTTCCGCGGGGGCCGCAAAAGAGGTAAGCGTGGCCGACCCGGCCGGACGCCAGGGCATTCACCAGCGTCCGGGTAACGTGCTCCTGGCCGACGATTTCCTGGAACAGCTGCGGGCGCCATTCCCGGTAAAGGGCAAGGTAAGCCAAAACTTTTCCACTCCGCTTCTAAGCTTTGCTTTTTTCATATCTAAATTTTGCTTTGCTTTCTTAATTTTGCTTTAACTTTGATTTACTTTCTTCCCCGCTTTCTTTTCCATCCGCGCAATAGCAGTGCAGGGGCAGTATTATTTTACCACATCCCCGTTTGCGGCAAAAGACTCTGAAGGTTAAAACCCATTCTTTTTTTCAACTCAGAAAAGAGCGGCCCATAGTTTCCCGGGCACAAAGGCACCAGGTAGATATTTCCGGTCGTCTATCCATATCTCTTTGAGCCTTTGTGCCTATATTTTCTTGCTCTATGAGGGGAACGAACGTTTCCATGGGCAACTCCAAAAATAAAAAAACCACTTGCGTGGTTTGTAAAAAGAAAAAGTTGATGGCCGTGCACCTGCCTTCGAATAATGACTTCCGGGCGATACCTGCGCCGGTAGCTCGGGTCAGGCGCCCTTGCGGCGCCCGGAGGGGCTTCCTTAGTGCTGCTTCCGCCAGGACCTGACACGGTTCAGAAGTCTCCGCCGCGCAAGACCCAACCGTCTTCACCCCTTGATGCAGGCCGGACCCCACAAGCCAAACCCTCGGGCAGGAATTCGATCCCGCTCTAGCGGGTTG
>DAISHP010000017.1:0-13325 GCA_036822475.1 Bacillota bacterium | reverse complement strand
AACGCAGGATCTCCGGCTGGTTTTCCGCCGGGCGGCCGGTGGAGGCATAACACGGGCCGAATTCCTCGCGGAGTTCGTCCAAATCCAACAGCCAGAGGTTTTTGATGCCGTCTTTATGATTCACAATGCTTTGCAGATATACCGGCCAGCGCAGCCTAAGTTCGCGCGCAACATATTGCCGGTATTCCGAATGTGGTCGCCATTCACCAAGCAATTTCATCCCCCCATTATTTAGTGGTGCTGGTAAATAATGCCTTTAATTCGATTTTTGGGAGGAGGATGAAAAAAATCAAGTCCCAAATCCATTAATTCGAGACTGTTATCAAATAAAATATTTCTATTGCTTCCGATATCTTTACTAATCACAAAATATCATACCATCCGATATTGGGGGTGAAGCTGAAAAATCGGGGTATAAGAAATGCTTTAGCGGGAACTCTTGAGGGTTTCCAAAAAACTACATAAAGAAAAAGGAGGTTTAAAATATGCTTTATGAAAACCTTATTGTAGAAATACGAGAAAAAGATAAAATGGGGAAGGTTGTTATAAACAAGCCAAAAAGAATGAATGCATTAGATCTTTCTACCCTTTTAGAGATTCAAGATGCGCTAGATCTACTAACTAAAGATTCGAAGGTCAGGGTTATCGTGCTTACTGGTGCGGGTGAAAAAGCCTTTGTTGCGGGTGCAGATATTAAAGAATTGGTAAAGATGGAACCCATGGATTATTACAGGTTCAGCCAGGCGCTTATGGGTACCGTGCAAAAAGTTATTGGTCTTGAAAAACCAGTTATTGCAGCAGTAAACGGTGTTGCCTATGGCGGAGGATTGACCCTAGCTAGAGCTTGCGATTTAGTTATAGCGTCTACCAATGCTAAATTCTCGCAGCCAGAAATTAACCTTGGCTTTTACGGTGGGGCTTTTGGGATGCATAAATATATCGGAAAAGCTCGTACGTATGAGTTAGTTCTGTTAGGGGAGAGTATTGGAGCTGATATAGCTGAACAATGGGGTTTGGTAAATTGGGTTGTTCCACCTAATGAACTGGAAGTGGAAGTTTTAAGGATCGTACATAAATTGATTGAAAAATCCCCCTTAGCTTTAAGAGCTGCGAAGGAAAACTTGCGCGTCAGCTTGGAGGAAAGAATGGATACCAGTGGTGATTATCAGACGAATTTGGTAAGTATATTGTTTTTATCGGAAGATGTTAAACAGGGTGTGCGAGCATTTTTAGAAAAACGTCGTGCCAACTACAGGAACGCTTAAATTCAAATTTTTCACAGGCAGAGAAAGGGCCTAATTTTCCATGAAAAGCTCTCTCTGGGGGTAGAATATGCGTATTCCGATGAAATCGACCACTGATTCCGAAGTTATTCGACCACCTGTTCCGAGGTGAAAGCGACCACTTTCGGAGCGAAGCGACGCCCTTATTCCTTATTTAACAACACTGGTCGATTTGAAGCAAGTGGGTTTTCCTCTATTTTTCTTTTTTGGTATAGACGATCCGGACCGATTCCGGAGGTCCCCGTTTGAAAGGTAGTGAATACATTACTGTCTCTCCTCGTTAGTGGTGAAATAATTAGGCACTACCAGCATAAAACCATGTGCATTTAGGAAGGCATTTTACCCTGACCAAGCGATGACTTGACTTTGCGCAGGGACTCCCCCTTTAAATTGATTTTATGAGCGTTATGCACCAGCCGGTCCAGAACGGCATCGGCCACGGTGGGGTCCGGGAACAGACCGTGCCAGTGCTCCAAGGGGAGCTGGCCGGCCACAATGGTGGAGCGGACCTGGCAGCGGTCGTCAATCACCTCCAGCAAATCGCGGCTGCTGGTGTCGGTAAAGGGAGCCAGACCCCAGTCATCGAGAACCAAAAGCTCTATCTTGGCCAGCTGGCTTAAAAGACGAGGGTAGGAACCATCTGCCTTGGCCAGGGAAAGCTCCTGCAGCAGCCGGGAAACCCGGTAATAGCGGGCGGAAAAGCCCTGCCGGCAGGCCGCGTTGGCAAAAGCGCAGGCGAGAAAAGTTTTCCCCACGCCAGTGGGACCGCAAATCAGGATGTTCAGATGCTCTTTGATCCACTGGCAGGTGCCCAGACTTTTCATTAACCCCCGGTCTAAGCCGCGGGGAGTTACGTAGTCGATATCTTCTAAGCAGGCGGGCAGCCTTAACCGGGCCTGGCGCAGCAAACGGGCCAGCCGTTTGTTCTGCCGGTGGAGCCACTCCTGTTCGACCAGAAGACCGAAGCGGTCTTCAAAGGAAAGGTCGTGATATCCGGTATCCTGTAATTGAGCGGAGAAGGCCTCGGCCATCCCGGTCAGGCGCAAGCTTAAAAGGCGCTCGATGGTCTGCTGGGCGAGCACTTAGTGCACCCCCTTTTGGGCGTGAGTCACGCCGCCCCCCGTAGATTTGGATGCACGCGGGGCGCAAGTTTTGCTTCCTCCAGCGGCACCCGGTCCAGCCCTTTTTCGAGGATTGCTTTAACGTGGCGGTAAGCGTGGGCGCCGCTGGCCAGGGCCCGCCGGCAGGCTGCTTCCAAACGTTCCGGGGAATACTTTTGACCCAGGCGCATGATCCCTAAACAGGAGCGGTAACCCTGCTCGGGGTGGGGCCGGGAGGAAAGAATGGTCTCCACCATCCGGGCGGTGTAAGGACCGGCGGTTTTGGCCCAGGCAATAATGCGCTCCGGGGTCCACTCCAGGTACTTTTGGTGCTTTTCCGGCCGGTGGAGAGGATCCGTACTGTACTCGCCCTTGCCGAACCGGCGCCGGTGAACAGCCACCCGCTGCCCTTTGTGCAGGATCTCGATTGTCCCGGCCGTCATCCGGACGTCGACCTCTTTATGAATCAGCTGGTAAGGGGCGCTGTAGTAGTTAAATTCCACCTCCACGTGGTAGTCAATGTTCACCCGGGCCTTTTTCCAGAGGGCAAACTCGTAACGCTGGCCGGGAAGCGGCTTTAAGGCCGGCTTGTCCAGGGTGACAAACAGCTGGTACCGGGTGCCCTCAAGCTTTTGGAAAGGGCGGTGGTTTAACTCCTGGACGCCAGTCTCAATCACTTTGTTTAACTCGGCAAGGCTGAAAAAGGTGCGGTGGCGCAAAGGGGCCAGGACCTGGCGTTCGACAATCTGGACGCCCGTTTCGACCTTTGCCTTGTCCCGGGGGTGGGCGGCCCGGGTGGGAATGATCACCGTGCCGTAGTGGGTGGCCATTTCTTGATAGGTGGGGTTAAGATTCGGTTCGTACCGGCAGGGCTTGAGGACAGCTGTTTTCGGATTGTCGGGAACCACGATCTCCGGCACTCCTCCGATGGATTCGAAGGTGCGGCAGTGGGCGCTGATCCAGGAAAAGAGATCCTGGGTCAAGGTGGCCTCGGCGTAGGTGTAATTGCTGGCCCCTAAAACGGCTACGAAGGTGTAGGCCGGGATTTTTTCGCCGGTGGCGGGATTGGTGATATGCATCACCAGCCCGGCGTAATCGACGAACATCTTCTCTCCTGCTTTGTGGACCAGGCGTAAGGGGGGATCAATGGTCTTGCGCCAGGCGTGGTAGAGCTCACAGAAGCGGCTGTACTGGTAGCCGTTCGGATGCTGCTGTTTGTACTCCGTCCAGAGAAGCTGCAGGGTGACGCCCTTTTTCTTCAGTTCCCGGTGAATCCAGTTGTAGTCCGGCTCCGGAGAAAGGCGCCGGTTGGGGTTGTTCCCGGGAAAAAGGAGATCTTCTAAGGCGGCACCGTCTAAATGTTCTGGTACCGGCCAGCCAATCCCGGCCGCCTGGGCTCTCGCCAGGTATTCGCTGACTGTACTGTGGGATAAGTTGCAGCTGCGGGCGATCTGCCGGACGCCCAAATTGAGTTCCCATTTTAGCCGTAAAATTTCTTTGATCTTACGCATAGACAACCTCCTTTTGGACATTTGATCCTCCTCCCGTTGTTAGTTATTGCTTAAATTTATCGGCGGGGGAGGGAATTCCTTTGGTTCGTTGTCTGATGCGCCGCTTACTCATTCCGTAGGATAGCGACCACTAATTCCTGGCAATACGACCACCAATTCCAACCAGTTGGCGAAAAGTGGTCGCAATCAATCGGAATGGGTGGTCGATTTACTTCGGAATCGGTGGTCGTTTTGGATTGGAATCGGTGGTCGGATTTGATTGGAATGGGTGGTCGTTTTGGGTCGGAATATGCAGTAGAATATATTGAAGAAACTTCAAAATATTAAAAAGTCATGTCAAAAGCTGTTTGTAAACTTATACAGATACCGACTATCTCAAAGAAAGCCCGTGGCTGCGGGAAAAAAGGGTGAGTACCCTCCTTAAAAGTGTACTCGCTGGCAAGGTAAATTTCAATACCTTGGAGAAAGAACCATTTACTATCGCCCGGGATTACTTAATGCAAATGTTAGGAGCCGTGCTGGAGCATCTTGATCAGTTTATCCTTTACTCCGCTTGTGGAGATAAAGGAACGTACCCTGGACATCACCTTAGAGGTTAGAGGTTCTTGACCTACCGCCGGCATTACTATAAAAAACGCACCGTCAGCGGAGCTTACGCCTATACCTTTTTACTGGATGGGAATTTCAAAGAGTTATGAAGGAATATAGTTCCGGAGACAAATCCAACTAATTGACGGAGGTGAAAAAGCCTGGCGTTTTGGCTCAGGCAAAAGGATGAACTACCAACAAATCATTTTTGAGGTGGAAAACAATATCGCCAGGATTGTGCTCAACCGGCCGGAAGCTTATAACGCCTTTTCGGATACGATGTTAAGCGAGCTGGACGAGGCAATCAATTACATTCAGAGGGAAAAGGGCATCCGCGTGGTGGTAATTACCGGAGCAGGGAAGGCCTTTAGCTCCGGCGGCGACGTGAAAGCGATGGTGGAACGCTGTAAGAGCAGCTTAACTTACCAGGAGAGACGGGATATTATCAGGACAAATCAGGGAGCGATGGTGAAAAAGATCAGAAGCATCCACCAACCGGTGATTGCCGCCATTAACGGGGCGGCGGTGGGGGCGGGGTGCAGCCTGGCGTTGTGCTGCGATCTCCGCATTGCTTCCGATAAGGCCAGACTGGGCTTGTTGTTTGTAAAGCGCGGCCTGATTCCCGACTGGGGCGCCAACTACCTTTTGCCCCGGCTGATCGGCCCGGCCCGCGCTTTAGAACTGGTCTTCACGGGGAAACTGATTGACGCCCAAACGGCTTTTGAGATGGGTCTGGTGAACAAGGTCGTCCCTCACGACGAGCTGGAAAGCAGCGTCCGGCAACTCTGCGAAGAAATTGCCCAAAACGCTCCCCTTGCCGTTCAGGCAGCCAAAGACGCCATTTATTACGGCGCGACCCACGACATTGATTCTTCCCTGGAGTACGATGCCTACGTGCAGAGCATGTGCCAGTTAACGGAAGATCACCGCGAAGGAGTAATTTCTTTTGTCGAGAAAAGGCCGGCCGTCTTCACCGGAAAATAAATAGGCAGGGCGACTGTCTCTTGAAAGAGATTTACCAGTTTTGGGAAATCAGATATACTTGAGAGGGAGTGGCAGAGAGGTCGCCCTGCTTTTTTTGAAATCATTCGGGAAGGAGGTTTTCGTTATGCGGATTTGCGGAATAGCTTGTAGCCCCCGGACTAATGGGAATACGGAAATTCTGGTACGGGAGGTGCTTTCGGCAGCCCGGCAGCAGGGGGCGGAAACGGAGCTCATCAGCGTGGCTGGAAAAAAAATCACCCCTTGTGATGCCTGCGGTGCCTGCCGGCAGAGCGGCAAGTGCCGTCTCGAGGACGACCTGGAGCCGATCTATGCGGCCATGCTTACCGCCGACGGGATCGTTTTCGGAACCCCCGTTTACTTTTGGGGGGTGAGTGCCCAGGCCAAGATCATTATTGACCGGACTTATGCTTTTCGTACCAGCCGCCTGCTGCGCGGGAAAGTCGCCGGGCTGGTGGTGGTGGCGCGCCGGGGAGGCACTTCCAGCGCCTTCAGCACGCTGGCGAATTTTGTCAACCTGCAACGGATGTACCTTGCTGGCGGTGTCACCGCCTACGGAAGGGACAAGGGTGATGTTTTGAACGATGCCGACGGGATGGGGCAGGCCGCTGCTCTAGGCAAAACCATGGTGCGCTTTCTCCAGAGCCTGCGTTAGAGGCGGCTGTTATCAGGAGGGCAAAGGGGTTGGTGGAATTGGAATACCTTTCGTTTGAGCGGGAAAAATCGGTGGGTTGGATTACCTTAAATCGGCCCGAAAGATTTAATGCTCTGGATGTCGCGATGAGCGAAGAATTACTGAAAGCGCTGGAGTACTGCACGAAAGATCGGGAGATCAGGGCGGTGGCGCTCACCGGCGCCGGGAAAGCTTTTTGTTCCGGGGGAGACGTAAAATATTTCAGCGAATATTTAGAAGTTGATCCTGGCGAGCCTTTCCGCCAGGTGACAAAACTACTAAACCGGATCATTATTGAATTGCGCCTCCTTCCCAAACCGGTGCTGGCCGTGGTAAATGGGGTTGCCGGAGGGGCCGGGATGAGCCTCGCCCTGGCCTGCGACTTGCGGATTGCGGCGACCACGGCTGTTTTTAAGCAGGCCTATACCAGCATCGGTCTGGTTCCCGACGGAGCCTGGAATTTGTGGGTGTCTTTGTTCGCTGGAGTGGGCAGGGCCAGCGAAATGATCTTTCTCGACCCTGTTCTTTGCGGTAAAAAAGCGTACGAACTCGGCCTGGTAAATAAAGTGGTCGAACCGGAACAGTTGCTGACGGCTGCCCGGGAATGGGCGGAAAAACTTGCCAGCGGCCCCACCTTGGCTTTTGCCCGGGCCAAAGCGGAACTGAATCACGCCGTGCTGGGTCTTTTGGAGAGCCAGCTGGAAGTGGAGCGCCAGGGAATTATGGCGGCTGCCCAAACCGAAGATTACAAAAGGGGTCTAACCGCTTTTTTGGCGAAGAAAACGCCGCAATTTACCGGCAAGTAGCTTTCTAAACCTGGAAAGCCGTGTAATCTTGGCGGATATGACGGTGCTGCCCCCGTAAAAAGTGGTACGAGCGGGGGTGGCATCTTTTCTCTTTCTCCTCTTTCCTGTCCGGTGCTCCAGGCATTTGTTCTGTCTTATTTTGCTCATCGGATCTGTCCCCATTGTGTATCAATTGGTAAGCGGCTACGAAACGCCCGGCACAGAAAAATTTTAGCTTTGGCAGTGGCCCGGGGGTTTAGTTCCGCCACTCTCTGGTCGGCCAACTTTCCGGCAGTTGCCCTGGTGTTGCAATTTACCGGCGTATCCTGGTTGAAAATATTGCCTGCTGGTTTAACCCTGAGCTTTCTTTTGTACCTGCTCTGCTATTTATGGGAAAAGGTAATCGGGGGAACTGTTCTGGGGTGGCTATCTGCTCGCCCAGTCGGGCTACCCGGCCATCTTTTTAGCTTATGGGGGTGGTTTTTCCTTGCTGCTGGTGGTTGTTGTCGCCATGCGGAGGCTGCAATTATCGTCCATAGATTTAAAGTCAGGCCCGAATTAACCGTAAAAGTCGGTTACTAAAAGGAACAAGCAGCCCCCGTGAATACATAACTCTGGCTTGCTTTCCGGGATCAATTTTTGAGGTAGGTTATTATGAGGGGTGTCTTATTGGCTGTCAAACAATGGGACCGCCTGGGATCTGGCCGTAATAAATCAGGTTTCTGAGCAGGGTTCGGCGTCCTTTTAAATTAAGCCGTATTTATTTATTTTGTGGTAAAACATCCGCCGGCTCAGCCCTAGCATTTCCATGGCCTTGGTTTTGTTCTGATTGGCCACCTTAAGCGCAGTAAGGATGGCTTCTTTTTCTACTTCTTCGAGAAGAGTTTTTAATTTGGGAAAATTTTTAGGTGAATTTTTTAGGGAAGATAAATGTTTAAACGAAATTTGTTGAAATGATTCGGGGAGGTGTTCCTGTTTTACCGGTCCCCCAGGGCACATCAGAACGGCGTGTTCGATGACATTGCTTAGTTCCCGGACGTTACCGGGCCAGTCGTAAGCTTTTAATATTTTTAAGGTGTTCTTACATAGGTTCACAGTCTTGTGATATTTCTGACTGTATTTTTTGATAAAGAAGTCAACAAGCAAGGGGATGTCTTCCCTGCGTTCCCGAAGAGGGGGAAGGTAGATTGGAATCACGCTGAGTCTGAAATACAGGTCTTCCCGAAATTTCCCGGCTTCAACCTGAGACTTTAAGTTCTTATTAGTAGCTGCGATGATCCGGATATCAAGAGATATCTTTTTGTTATCGCCAATCCGTTCAATTGTATGTTCCTGGATTACCGTTAATATCTTCGCTTGCATCGGCGCGCTCATGTCGCCGATTTCGTCTAAAAACAAAGTTCCTCCGTTGGCCAGCTCAATTTTTCCCACTTTTCCTTCCCGTCTGGCGCCGGTAAAAGCTCCTCCTACATACCCAAAGAGTTCGCTTTCCAGTAAAGTTTCGGGAATGGCTGCACAGTTTACGTCAATAAAAGGCTTATCTTTGCGCTCGCTGGACATGTGGATGGCCCTGGCCAGCAGGTTTTTGCCCACTCCGCTTTCTCCCTCAATTAAAACGGTGGCGGTGCTCTCCGAGGCTTTGTAAGCTTTTATTAAAGCTTTGATAAACTTTCTGTTTTCTCCTGTCAAAGAGGCGAAGGCGTCCGGAAGAGAACTTTTCAGGTTTAATTGTTCCTGGTAGTATTCAAGTAACCCTTTCATTTTCAGCATTTCATTCATGATATATTCCATCTGGGAAGCGTCTCTGAAAATGCCAATGGCGCCAATTATTTCCCCATTGTGAAAGATTGGTAAGGCATTTGTTATTATGGTTATTCCTCTGGCGGAGGCTAGTTTGTTGTGTTTGCCAATAACGGGCTGCCCTGTGCGCACAACTTCGTTTAAAAAAGCGCCCGGTTCAATCTGGGAAAGTTTTTTACCTTTGACCTTATCCGGGTCATATCCGGTTATTTTTCCATACTGAGAATTTGCGTATAAAATTTTTGTCTCCTTGTCGATAATCATAACCGCTTCACTAATCGAATTGTTTAACCAGTCGTTAAACGAATTGTCACTATTCTTAAAGAGAGTTATTTCATCAACCTTGTTTTGCATGTCCTTAAACCTCCCCAGAATTTTCTTTTCAGGTTGAAAATACATCGGTTGAGAGAGAGGCCCTTTTTAGTTAATAGCGCTAAAAGTTGATTATCTTCCTTGGCTTAAAAAGGTACCTCCTGAGAATTTAGCGGTCATTTTAACTCAGGAGGTTTTGGATAATCGTAACCGGACAATGTAAGTTCCAGTGGTAATTTGTCCCTAATCTACCAGCGACTGCTGGTAGGTAAGCTCTTCAAAAGCCTTCACGTAGGCGTCGTTGACCTTGCTGCCGAAGCGGACCAGGAGTATATTGGCGGGATGCTCCAGGATTTCCGGATCGTCTGTGCGCCTTTTCTTGAAGCCGACACTGCCGTATAACCTGCTTAACATGCGCTGGTAGTTCCAGACATTCATTTTCGTTCCCCGCAGGTCCCAGTGCTGCTGGAATTCGCAGGCGATCACAATGTATTCCTCCAGGTGTTCGTTTTGAAAGGCTTTTTTCAGCAGGGCGGAGGCAATTCCGGAGCGGCGCCACGGGACGCTTACTTCGATGGCGCCCAACTCCAGGATCCGCGGATGTCTGCTCCAACGCGTGTAGGGACTGGGGGCGTGAAAAGACAGATAACCGATGATCGCCTTGCCGTGCCTGGCTATATATACCATTCCTTCCGGGGAGTCGGCCACGATCATTAAAGCTTCTTTTTGCCGTCCCGGGTTACGGAAGTTGCTTAAGTTCGGATCGATTAACAAAGAGGCGAGATAATCCCTTTCCACGGGCCCCTCAATAATCACCTGCCCCTGGGGAGTGACAAGCTCCATCTGGTTGTCGGCATTAGTTAGAATCGTAATCACCACCAGTCTTTTCTTGTAAAAGTTTAACCTCTTTTCAAATGAAAATATTCTGAAGAGTAGAGGTTAAATCCTGCTTTTTTCGAAAAAATTTTTAAAGGTTAATACCGTATTTTTGGCTCCGGTAAAGCAGAGCGGAGCGGGTGATGCCCAACAGCTGGGCGGCCCTGGTCTGATTCCCGCCGGTTTTTTCCAGGGCCTTGAGAATCAACTCCTTTTCTACTTCCTCCAGGGAGATTCCCTGGTCCGGAAAATTGATTACGGGCCCGGCCGTCGTTTTTTGGGCGGCCAGCAGTTCCTTCGGTAAATGCTCGGGGAGGATTTCGTTGCCCTGGCAGATAATGGCCGCCCTTTCAATGACATTCTGGAGCTCGCGGATATTTCCCGGCCAGTGGTAGCGAACGAGCAACTCCATGGCCGCGGGGGAGATTTTATTCACCAGATAGGTAGGGCGGAACTTTTCCACAAAATGCTGGGCCAGCAAGGGGATATCCTCTTTTCTTTCCCTCAAGGGAGGCATGTGGATCTGGAAGACGTTTAACCGGTAGTAGAGGTCTTCCCGGAACTGCCCCTGTTGCATGGCTGATGCGATATCCCGGTTGGTGGCGGCGATGACCCGGACGTCCACGCACAGGGTTTCGGTCCCCCCGACGCGCTCAAAGGACTTTTCCTGGAGTACCCGCAAGAGCTTCACCTGCATGGAGAGGGGTATCTCGGTAATTTCATCCAAAAAAATTGTTCCCCTGTCGGCCAGTTCGAAGCGCCCCAGCTTTCTGGCCACCGCCCCCGTAAAGGCCCCTTTTTCATGGCCGAAGAGTTCGCTTTCCAAAAGTTGTTCGGGCAGGGCGGCACAGTTCACCGGCACAAAAGGCCCGTCTTTACGCAGGCTTTGCTGGTGGATGGCCAGGGCGGCCACTTCCTTGCCCGTTCCGCTTTCCCCGGTGATTAAAACGGTGGCGTTGCTTTTGGCTACTTTTTCAATGAGTCTTTTGATTTCCTGGATGGCTTTACTTTCGCCAATCAGGTTGGTGTATTTTTTGGCCAGTTCGTTGCGCAGGAAATTGACTTCGGTGACCAGCCGGCTGACCATCAGGTTTTGTTTAATCACAATTTTTAATTCTTCCAGGTCGAAAGGTTTCGTGAGATAATCGACGGCCCCTATTTTCATCGCTTCAATGGCTGTCTCAATCGTTCCGTGGGCGGTGAGCATGATTACGGGAAGGCCGGGCTGAATTTCCCTTGCTTTCCGGAGTACTTCCAGCCCGTCCATTTCCGGCATTTTTAAGTCTAAAATAACCAGCGAGGGACTCTCTTCTTTGATTAATTCCAGGCCCTTTTTGCCGCTGGTGGCGGAGAGTGCCTGGTATCCCTCCTGGCGCATCGCTTTTTCCAGAGCCCAGCAGAGATGTTTTTCGTCGTCAATAATCAAGATCTTGGGTACCATCATCCGACCCCCCCGGTTGTTTGCAGGATGGGCAGCGTTATTTTGAAGGTGGTTCCCTCCGGACCGGTCCTGGTCACTTCAATGGTGCCTCCGTGGCTTTTGATGATCTGATGGCTGATCGAAAGACCGAGGCCGGTGCCGCTTTCTCTCGTAGTGTAAAAAGGATCGAAAATCCTGGGCAGATCTTCCGCCGCAATGCCGCTGCCGGTGTCGCTGAACGCGGCGCAAATACCGGCGTTTTCCCGGTAGGTTTGGATGGTCAATGTGCCCCCGTCGGGCATGGCGGCCACGGCGTTCAAGATTAAATTGACAAAAACCTGCTTGATTCTTTCTCCGTCCGCTTCGATCAGGGGCAGGTTTTGCTCTGTTTCCAGTTTCAGGGCGATGTTGTTTTGGCGCAAGAGGGAAGAAGTAAAGGTGAGCACCTTTTCCAGTAAAGCGTTGATGGCCACCGGTTGCGTAAGGTTTTTGACCGGACGGCCGAAATCCAGCAATTCCTGGATGATTCTGTTCTGGCGATCGACCTGTTCTTTAATTATCCTGACATATTCGTTGAGGTTTGCCATGCCTGGAAAATCTGTTTCCATCAGCTGGACGGTGGCCCGGACCACGCTGAGCGGGTTGCGCAGCTCGTGGGCGACGCCCGTGACCAGCCGGCCCAGCGCGGCCAGGCGTTCGGTCCGGCGCAGCTCTTCTTCCAGCCTTTCTTTTTCGGCTAAAGAAACAGCCATCCTGTTTACGGCCCGGGCAATTTGCCCTGCCTCGCCGGGCAAATCCGGAAGGAGTCTAGTTAAGTCTTTTTCCAGTTCGCCGAGGCCCTCTTTAATCAGGCCAACCCCTTTGGCCAGGTTGTGGATGATGATCAGGACCCCGGCGGCGCCGGTAAGGAGAACAAACAGAGTGATGTAGCGGATAAGCAGGCGGAAATTCTGGCTGCGGGCAAAGATGGGGTGCAGGCGCTCGTCCGCCCAGGCCACGGCCACCAGCCGATCCTCTATTTTCACCGGCAGAAAATATTCGATCGTTTGTTCGTTCAGGCTGGTGGTTAATTTGGCCAGCGGGCGGCCGCTGGCGCTGGCGGCGATCAACCCGGAGTCGGCCTCCGTAAAGATGCGCTGTTCTCGCTGCCGGGCTTCTTCCGGGGACAGCTGCCGGTATTCCCGCAAAAAACCTTGCACGAAGATTTGCTGGCTTTCGAGCAGGTAAAGCCCGAACCGGACGCCCGGATAATTCGGCACCAGGGGGCCGGCGGCTTCAGTAAAGGATTCCCGGAGGAGGCTGGTCCGAACCTCCGGGTCCAAACCGGCCAGGCTTTCGCCGGCGAGCTTTTGGTCTACCTTGCGGAGGAGTGCCGGAACCACCTGGTTCTGGACAAGGGAACTCAGGCGGTCCTGTTTTTCCGCCAGGATAATTTCGTCGCTTTTGGTGGCGAAGAAAAGATCATACAGGACGACCAGCACAGGAATCAACAGCAGGAGGATAATGACCAGAATAATTTGTGAACGCAGGGTGGAACTGCCCCGAAAAATCCTCATTGGTTTACTTCTCCTGTTGAATTGTGAACAGCCACTGTCTGATAACAGACAATTGAAAAGATAATGTAATAACGTTCACAAGCCATCTTAATTTGATAACTGTCTGTTTTTAGACAACCGGGTTTCCCCTTCGTGGCGGGAATCCCTGATTTCTTTGCGGAAAACCGGCCGATCTGCTGGTCCCCGCTCTGCTGGCACGATTTGTGCTTTATTGATCAATCAAAAGATCTATTTCATGTTTATTATAGCACAATCAAAGAACTTGATAAAGAGTTGGTTAGTTCAAAATGTGCGGGTTTTTCGATTACTGGCGGGGGAGGGATGCGTGAAGAAGGGGTGTTTTGATTACGTGGAATGCTTAACATGGGGAGGGGAAAAATGGTAGAGAAGATAAGTTCTTTATGGATTATGGCCTCGAC
>DAISHP010000016.1:0-13373 GCA_036822475.1 Bacillota bacterium | reverse complement strand
AGGCCGCCCAGCACACCGCCGGTGGTGGTTCCGTCAAAGACGGGGTCGCCGCCCATGTTTAGGGCGTTGTCATCCCTGCGCTGCCCCTGGGCGCGCTGGTCGTCTTTGGCCACAATGGAAATTTCCCGATCGAACCCTTTGCTCCTTAAGTCGCTTACCGCCCGTTCAGCCGAATCCCGCGAGTTAAATGTACTGATCACGGTTTTTGCCATAGCAAGACCTCCTAGATTTAATGTGGTTACAAAACATTCTTTTATAGAATTTCCCCCCGGAGTATTACCTATACTAGTAAAATGTGGTAAAATATTTTTGGACTTCCCTTTTTAAAATCTTTTGCTATAATTAATTTGTTGCTCCGGCGAAAAAACAAAGGAATCGCCCAGGGGAACAATTTAAGGAGGGAACCCAATGCTGCCCACCCCCCAAAAATATTTTCTTACGGCGGCCTGCGCCGAGGGAAATACTCCTTTAACGGCCTTTGACCGGGCTTTGCTGGCCGGTAAAATCGGTAATCTTAACCTGGTCCGGGTCAGCAGTATTCTGCCGCCGGGCGCCCAATATTGCCCCGGGCTGGTTATTCCGGAAGGGGCGCTGGTGCCGGTTGCTTACGGGTATATTATCAGCGAAACTCCCGGCGAGTTGATTTCCGCTGCGGTAGGTGTCGGCGTTGCCTTGAATTCTTTCGGGGTGATTATGGAATTTGCCGGCCGCTGCCCGCAAACCCGAGCGCGGGACCAGATCCAAAAAATGCTGGCGGAAGCTTTTGCCGCCCGGAAGCTTGAATTAGCCGACATTAAAATTGCTTCGGTCGAACATAAGGTAGAAAAAATCGGCTGCGCTTTGGCCGCGGTGCCCATGTGGTATTAAAAGAGGGGGAGAAGGATGAATTTCTGGTTTACGGAACTGCAGACCCCGGATATGGCGTTGAGCTGCCGGACAAAAACAATGTTGCACTACGAAAAGACTCCTTTTCAGGAACTGGCCGTTTACGATACCGTGCAATTTGGCCGGATGCTGGTTTTGGACGATGTCATCCAGACCACCGTCAATGATGAATTCGTCTACCACGAAATGATCACCCACGTCGGCTTAAATACCCACCCCTCGCCGCGCCGGGTGCTGGTCGTTGGCGGCGGGGACGGGGGCACGATCCGGGAAATTTTAAAACACCGCGCGGTGGAAAAAGCGACCCTGGTGGAGATTGACGGGCGGGTAATCGAGGCGGCGAAGCGGTTTTTGCCGGAGATCAGCTGCGCCCTGGACGATCCGCGGGTGGAGGTAATTATTGCCGACGGGATCAGGCACGTCCGGGAACACCGGGGCGTTTACGACCTGATTATCGTTGATTCTACCGATCCCGTCGGTCCGGCGGAAGGATTGTTCAGCGCCGCCTTTTACCGGGACGTTTTTGAAGCCCTGACCGCGGATGGGCTTTTTGTAGCCCAAACCGAGTCTCCATTTTTCAACGGCGATTTGATCGCGCGCGTCTTTAAGGATATTGCCGGCCTCTTTCCGGTGACCAGGCTTTACCTGGCCTGTGTTCCGACTTACCCGGGAGGCCTGTGGACCTTCACGCTGGGCAGCAAAAAGTACGACCCCCTGCAGGTGGAGGCGGCCGGCCTCCCCGATTTGGGCACACGTTATTACAGCCCCGCCGTGCACCGCAGCGCTTTTATTTTGCCGCCTTTCGTGGCGGATTTGCTGAGAACGTAAGGCACAAAGGCACTTAAGGCACAAAGGGACAGAGGAACAGAGGACAAAAGTACAAAGGTGCAGAGGGACAAAGGCACAAAGGTCGTTATTTTCGAGAGAACTTTTTATGGATCAAATGTGGGAATTCACGGAAAAGAACTGCGGATATCTGGGGGCAACTGCCGATTTTGCCGGGGCGGGCGTGGTCATCTGCGGTGCCCCGATGGATTTTACCGTCACCTTCCGCCCGGGCGCGCGCCTTGCCCCCCGGCACATCCGCCGGGTAAGCGAGGGGCTGGAAGAGTACAGCCCTTACCTGGAGCGGGATTTAAGGGATTATCAATATTTTGACGCCGGCGACCTGGTTCTTCCGGCGGGAGACGTCCCGGAAAGCCTGCGGCGGATTGCCTGCGCGGTTGAGAATCTGTTTGCGCACCGCAAATTCCCGCTTCTGTTGGGCGGGGAGCACCTGGTCAGCCTGCCGGCGGTCGAAACAGCCGCCCGCTTTTTCCCGGAGCTGGCGGTCATCCAGCTGGATGCTCACCTGGATTTGCGGGATGCCTACGACGGGCAAAAATTATCTCACGCCACCGTGATGAGACGCATTGCCGAAATTGTCGGGGGGGCTAATCTCTATCAGCTGGGCGTGCGTTCGGGGGCCCGGGAAGAATTTCTCTATGCGCGTGAGCACACGCATTTCTTCTTCAACGAGGTGCTGGCCCCCCTGGAACAAATCTGCCGGGCCCTTCAGGACAGGCCGGTTTACGTTACGCTGGACATCGACGTGCTGGATCCCGCGTACGCCCCGGGGACAGGCACGCCGGAGCCGGGCGGCTGCTCGCCGCAGGAAATCATCCAGGCGCTGCATTATTTGGGGCGCAGGCGCCTGCCGGTAGTCGGCCTGGATCTGGTCGAGGTCAGCCCCGTTTACGATCCTTCCGAACGCACCTCTATTTTGGCGGCCAAGCTGGTGCGGGAAGCCATTTTATGTTTTAGTTATGGTTTTTCCTGGCTTAAATGAAAGTGGTTGTGTTGCACGCGCAGCAGGTGAACTGTGCCGCAGCCCGGGCATTTCATGCTTTGTCCATCGCGAAAGCGGATTTCCCCGATGCGGCGCTGGCAGCAGGTAATTTCCACACTTAAAATCTGCCCGTTCTGCGTATTTACCCGGTAATCAACCGGGTATTTTTGAGGCACGGGACATCACCCTTTCCAGGAATATTGTTACTCCTATTATACCTCAATTTTTGCCAGGAGAGAACAATATTTTAACTCTTTGTTAACATTGCCCGGTTAACATTGTCCGGGTGAATATTTAGTGTATAATGGTAAAGGCACCCGATCGTGTTTAGAGTATTACTCCCGCAGAAAGGCGTTGGTAATTTTGAAAAAAGGCGGTCGCCGGCGGAAAACAGGGGAAGATTGGCAGCCGGTTCCCATCAAGCTGGACCCCTTTCAGGAAAAGGCAATTGCCGCCCTGCTGGCCGGCCAGTCCGTTCTGGTGGCTGCCCCCACCGGGACGGGAAAGACCTTGATTGCCGAAAAACTTTTGGAAAAAATTCTGGCCGAGGGTAAAGGCGCCGTCTACACGTCGCCCTTAAAAGCTCTTTCGAACCAGAAGTACCGGGATTTTTGCCGCTTATTCGGGCGGGCCAGAGTAGGTTTGATCACCGGGGACTTGTCGATTAACGAAGCGGCCCCCCTGCTGGTCATGACCACGGAGATTTTCCGGAACTGGTGTTTTGCCAATCCGGAAATGTTGGTCAACACATCACACGTAATTTTCGACGAGATGCACTTTTTAGACGATCTGGAAAGGGGAACGACCTGGGAAGAAAGCATTATCTTTGCTCCCGCGCACATCAAAATTTTAGGCCTCTCTGCAACGGTGCCCAATATCCGCGAAATAGCCGTCTGGATGGAGGGGATCAGGGGCGAGAAAGTGAGCGTGATTAAAGAGAAGAAGCGCGCCGTCCCGCTGCAAATAAACTGGCTTTCTCCGTCCGGCGATATTTTGGACGAAGCCGAAGCGCGCGCCGAAGTGGAGGTCCGCCGGGAAGCGCGCCGGGGAAGACGGGTGTGGTCAGGCAGAGGCGGCAGCCGGTACAGCGAGGAGCAGCGTCCTTTCCCGAAGGCATAAGAGATGGACTAAGCCCACATAACGCTTTTTTCGCGGCACTGGCAGAGGATGAGAATTAGCGAAGTTGTTTTCGGGGCAAAGGTATAAAGGCACAGAGACACAAAGGCACAAAGAAACAGGTGTGACCAGGGAATATTTTACTTTGTGCCTTTGTGCCTGGGAACTTTGTACCTGATCTTTTTGGGGGGAAGCAAAATGGCTGAATATAACTCTAACTGCGTGGAAGTAATCGAAACGATTCAAGATCATTTACCTGCCCTCTATTTTGCCTTCGGCCGCGGCCGGACGGAAATGCTGGCCGAAGAATTGGGCCGGACTTTTGATTTCTTAACCGGCCGGGAAAAGCAGGCGGTAAGGAAAATCATTAAAGAAGCGGAAGATGCCTGCCCCGGTTTGTTTACCCTCCGGCGCCGGAACCTGCGCCGCCTGCTTTTCCAGGGTATCGGCTACCACCACGCAGGCCTCCCCCCGGTGCTGAAGGATCTGGTGGAGAGACTTTACGAGGAGCGCCTGATTTACGTCCTGTTCTGCACGGAAACCTTTGCGCTGGGAGTAAATTTTCCGGCGGCCAGCACTGTGTTCGATTCCTGCCGGAAGTGGGACGGCCGGGAATTTCGCGGTTTGCTGAACCGGGAATTTTTTCAAATGGCCGGCCGGGCCGGAAGGCGCGGGTACGATCAGGTCGGCCATGTTTACATCCGAATTGACGAAAAATATCCGGAGCAGACCGGCTTTTACAACGAACTGGACGTGGAACCCGTCCGGGGGCGCCTGATGATTGCGCCGAATACGGTTTTAAGCCTTCTCTATTGGAAAAGCGAGGAAGAAATCAAGCGGTTTTTAGAGCAAAATCTGGCCGTCTACCAGAACAACAGGGAGATCTGGCAGCTGCGGCGGGAAGTCAAAACATTAACGGAAAAAGAAAAACACCTGGCCGCCCGGTTTTGTCCAGAAAAGGAAACCCCTTCCTGCCAGCTGTACCGGCTGGTCTTAAGACGGGAGCTCAACCACCTCAAGCGGCGAAAGTACCGGCACCGTCCAGGTGCCCGGGAACGCCGGGAGGAACTCAGGAAGCTGCTTGAAGCCCGGCGCAAGGAATGCGACTTCAAGGTTTGCGCAGAGGCGGAAAAAAAGCTGCAGAGCATCGCCGAAAGAAAAAATCAATTGCTCGCGCGCATCGATCGTTTACAAAAGAACTCCCGGGATTTTGTTGAGGAATTTCAGAACGTCTGGCGCCTCCTGGAAGAATTGGGGTACGTTCGGGGCCGGGAGCTGCTTCCCCGCGGAAAATTTGCGCTGGAGTTGCACGTTCAGGAAATCCTGGTGACCGAACTGGTTTTTTCGGGTATTCTGCTTGAAGCTACCCCGGAGGAAGCGGCGGCCATCCTGGCGGGGGTCGATTACCAGCCCGGCCGGGACGAATGGGTGGAAAGGCCCCCTTTTTCGCTGGAACACGTCGTTCATCTCCGGAAGTTTCTCTTGCGGAGCGGAGTTCCCGAGCATTTCTGCGTCTGGAGCCACCTTCCGGCAGCGCTGGCCGCGGCCTGGTACCGGGGTGTTTCTTTTGAAGGGCTGATGCAAAAGTGTAACCTGGAAGAGGGGGACATCTTCTCCATTCTCCGCCGCGAAATCGACCTGCTGCGCCAGATTGAACGCGCCGCGGGAAACGATGCCGTCCTGGCCGATTTTGTCCGCGAGATTCGCAAAACGCTGGACAGGGAAGAGGTGGCCATGGTCGGGGTGTAGGAAGGTAAAAGCACAAAGGCACAAAGGGATAAAGGCACAGAGGAAAAGAGGCACAAAGAAAAATGTACTGGAAATATTACTTTGTGCCTTTGTGCCTGATCTTTAATTAAACAAAGAAAAAGGGGATAGACCGCGGTTTCTATCCCCTGGGATGAAGCTACTTGCGCAGCTCCGGAGGGAGTTCCGGCTGGTACCAGAGCCAGGTGCTGGCCGGGTAAACTCCCGTGGAAGCCACAAACATAGCAACGGCAGCCGCAATACCCATTAGCCAGTGTTTAAGCCTCACCCCTGGTCACCTCCTTCCTTTTCAATTAATCCCTGCAGGGAATTTTACCGGCCTGGAAAGCAGTCTGTCCACTGCGTCGATGAAGCGGTAGCCGGCCGGCGCAACGGTGAAGGCCTGGATGAACAGCCCGAAAGAAGCCGCCAGGAGAAGATCCGCCCGGAAAGAAGCAAACAAACCGGCAGCAAAATAGATAATCACGATCGTCAGGGAGAAAATCCGCAGAATCCGCCTTTGCCGCGGATTGTTGACCGGTTTGGCCGGTGTATCCGCCGGTGCCCAGCGCAGGGCAATTACGAATGACCAGACGGCCACCCCGGCAACGATTCCCTCCAGGGGGAGGGAATGCCCGGCCAGGCAGCGGGCCAGCGCCCCGGCGCCGGTGAAAGTCACCAGGGAACTGACCAGGCAGCGGTAGTAGGCCGTGCAGTGGGCTCCCCCGGCAGCCAGACGGAAAATGCCGCCGGCCAGCGCGGCGGCGACCACCTGCGGAAACACTCCCAGGGCCAGGGGCAGCGCAATAAAGAAAGTCAGCTTAACCAGAGCGCCGATGATGATTTCCAGGCCATAGGCGATGACGTTCCGGCGATCCTCCATTTTTAGCTCCGCGGCGAGCGCCGTCGCCAGCCGGACGGCAAGGTCATGAATCATTGCTTTTTCCTCCCGGGCGCGGCAGCCGTACAGTAAAAAGGGTCGGCGGGGAAGATGCCTGGATTGTTCCGCCGTACTGCTCCACTATTTCGCGGATGATGGCGAGGCCGAGCCCCCGGTTGTGCCCTTTGGTGGAAAAACCGGCCTGAAAAATGAAGTCGAACACTTCCGGTTTTATTCCCGGTCCCGAATTCAAAACTTTAATAATGTAGTTTTCACTGTCTTCGCCGATTTCCAGCTTGACGAAGCGTTCCTTTGGTTCCAGTCCCATGACTGCTTCGAAAGCATTGTCGATGAGGTTGCCCAGGACCCGGTTAAACTGGTAGGGGCGGAGGGGTATGGTGTGAAGATCGCTTTGGATGGAAAGGTTAAAGCTGATCTCCTGGACGGCTGCCTGATTGACTTTTCTCTGGATGAGCGCCCCGATCTCCGGCTGCTTTAAGTTGACCAGCTGGGCGGAGGTGCGCGCCTCCCGGACCACTTCGGCCAGGTAATCCTGGGCGCTGTCCGGCCTGTTCATCTGGAGCAGCCCGTATACCGTCTGCAGGTGGTTGATAAAATCGTGGCGCTGGGCGCGGATGTTCCGGATCAGCTCCTGAATGTCTTCCATGCTGCGGGCCTGCTGCTCCAGGAGCATGTTTTGATATTCGCTCTGCATGAGTTTCTTGAGCGTTAAAAAACCGAGGACGGCGTTGGCGATCACCACCAGGGCGCTGGCCAGGACGAGCCCGAGGTAGTCAGTCAGATTGTTGATGATGAAATACTGGTGGAAGACGAGGCAGAGAATGAAAGATTGGGTAAGGAGAAAAATAATCAAGGCGTAATTCGATGATACTGCGCTCATAGCTGACGCTCCCGATTTTGTTTTTCCTCCCCCGGCTTTTGCTGGAAGGGCCAGGAACCGGAAAGGGTTATTTTTTTCCTGGCGCACCACCACGTAATGATCCCCAGGGAGATTAACTCCGGCAAGGGGATTAAAATGCGCAAGGCAGGCCGGGTCCAGATTTCTTTAATGGACAGCCCGGTGACAAGAACCAAAGGGTAAAATAAAATCTCCAGCACGCCCAGCGTTAAGATACTTAAAAGGGAGGCCGTGGCGGCCATCTGCAGAGGGAACTGGAAGAAAACGATGAAGAGAGCGCACATGACCGCCAGGCCAGTGATTGTATGGATGCCGTAGGGAAGGGGCAGGCTGCGGACAAAGCAAGAAATTGCCGTGTAAATTACTGCTGCGAAAACAATCCGCTGCCACCGCAAGGGCGTGCCCATTAAGGTAAGACCCAGGGCAAAGAGGAATACACTTTCCGGGAAAGATTGGCAGATCATCGCCGCCAGAGGCATTTTATCCATGATTATTTCCTCGCTTGCGGTTGCCCAAAGGGTTCCAGACACGGCCCGACTTCCCTGGAATATTTACCAGCGTAAAAATTACCGTTCTTTCCATATTATTCTTCATTATTTGAGGATCTCCTTCTTTTTCCCAGAAATTTTTACATTTATTTTTTTCGTAATTTTTACCCTGACCATCCTTAAACAGGGAATATGCCTCAAAAATCTTGAGGTGACAGGTTACGACAATTATGTGGTAATCTGTCACTTTTCCGATCATGATTTTTCCGCATACTCGCGGGCGCGCCGGAGGTATTTCCCGGCGGCCTGCTGAAACTGTTTGATTTCTTCCGGGGCAAGCGCCCGGATGATTTTTGCCGGCGAGCCCATGGCCAGGTGCCCCGCAGGAATTTCCTGCCCCTGGACGACCAGGGAGCCGGCGGCGACCACGGCGTTCTCGCCGATGACGGCCTTGTTCAAGATGATTGCGCCCATCCCGATGAGCGCTCCCCGGCCGATGGTGCAGCCGTGGAGAATGGCGTTATGACCGACGGTGACCCCCTCCCCGATGGTCAGGGGGGCGTCTTCCTCCTCGTGAAGCGTGCAGCCGTCCTGGATATTTGTCCGGGGGCCGATTTTTACTTCGTTAACGTCTCCCCGGATCACCATGTTAAACCAGACGCTGGCCCACTCGCCGATTTCCACGCGGCCGATGATGCGCGCGCCGGGAGCGATAAACACATTCTCCGCCACCCGGGGCCACACATTCTGGTAAGGATAGAGGCTTTTGCGATTCACGGGATCACCTCATTAAAGTTATTCGTAATTTTCCTTTAAAAATCAATTCTTTTGGCTTAAATAATACTTTTGATGAACGGTCTGCGTCAAGCAAGGTTACCCCAAAATTTTTAACTTTTGTTTATCAATTGTTTTGTTGTTACAGATAGTATACAGGTTAGAAAGGGCTCTACTCAAGAAATTTTAAAAAGTTGTTTACTATTTGAAACATTAGTAAATGTGCAGCACAGATAAATTTTCTTATCAATCGGTGGTTTTTTCAGGAGTTTTCCAGGCACGGTATTTGCAAGTAGAAAAAAAGTAGATAGAGATATCCCAAAAAACTTTAGGAGGCGTTCATACCAGTGGATTTTGCTTTTACAGAGGATCAGATGGCTTTTCGAAAAAATGTCAGGGCATTTGCCGAAAAAGAAATTGCACCCCGGGTGTTGGAATATAACCGCACGGAAGAGTTCCCCTGGGACATTATGAAAAAAATGGGTGAGCTCGGTTACATTGGGGGAGTGATACCTTCCGAATACGGTGGGTCGGAACTGGACTACCTGACCTATGTAATGATCGTGGAAGAGCTTTCCCGGGTCTGTCCGATTATGGGTACGGTAGCGGCAAGTCCTTCTTCCTTGTGCGGGCAAGGGCTTTTGGGCTGGGGAACGGAAGAGCAAAAGAAGAAGTACCTCACACCCATTGCCATTGGGAAAGCGTTTGCTGCCGGCGCCATTACCGAACCGGGGTGTGGTTCCGATGCCGCCAGTATGAAGACTACGGCGAAAAAATTCGGTGGCGGGTATGTGCTCAATGGCTCGAAAACCTGGATTTCCAACGCCAGTGTGGCCGAGTGGATCCTGGTCTTTGCCACCATTGATCCCTCTTTAAAACATCGCGGAATTACTGCCTTTATTGTCGAAAAGGGAACCCCAGGAATGACCACGCGACCTATCCACGGCAAACTGGCCAACCGGCCCTCCGATACAAGCGAGATATTTTTTGAAGATTGTTTTGTTCCGGAAAAGAACAGGTTGGGCGAGGAAGGTGACGGATGGAAAATCCTCAACGCTTCGGTTGAAATAGGAAGATTGCACGTGGCCGCTCGTTCAACAGGAATTATCTGGGGCTGCCTGGAAGCCTCAACCAGATACGCCCAGGAAAGAAGTGCTTTTGGGAAAAGCATTGGGCAATTCCAGCTTGTTCAAAGCATGATTACCGATATGGTGATTAATCTTGAAAACGCGCGCAATTTAACTTACAAGTCGGCCTGGATGAAGGACAATAATCTTCCGGAAGTGCGTAAATACGTTTCTATGGCCAAGCTCTTTGCCTCCAGAGCAGCCGTGAAGTCGGCCAGCGATGCCATTCAAATCCATGGCGCGTACGGTATTTCTGATGAATACCACATGGAAAAGTTCTATCGGGAAGCGAAAATCCAGGAGATCGTCGAGGGGACCAGCCAGATTCACACCATGCTGGTTGCCCAATATGAGCTGGGCCTGAGAAAATATTAAATCCAAAAAAGGGGACTGGAGTTTATGTGTGAGTTTTGCGATCGGTACGGGGACGGCGAGTTGTGGTACTTGCAGCCCAGAAATTACGGCCGGCGGATTTACGGAAGAAAGGAGCCGGGAAAGGAATCTGTTTCTGAAGCAATTGTCTACCGGCAGAAAAGAGACAAGTTGTTTCAGGAGATGCTCCAGGCCAAACGCCGGGAACCGGAAAAGTTTCCGGCGATTGTGGAGCAGATAAATATGCTGTATAAGGAAAATGAACCTTGCCAGGTATTGCCTTTAAAAGATTGTTTTAAAATAGTGGAATTAGCCGCGCCGTTGGCCATCATGTCCTGCATCTGCCGGAAGTTGACCAGGGCCGTTGATGAGCGGGATGAAACCCAATATTCGTGTTTGGGCATTGGTGTGGGTATGTTTAAATGGGAGCGATGGCCGGAGAGGTACAGAGGAGGCGTAAAGTTCGTTTCCCCCGAGCAAGCCAAGGAATGGCTAGCAAAATGGGACAAAAAAGGTTTGATGCACTGCGTTATGTGTTACGGAAAAACGGACGACGGGCGGCCCATCGTCGGCGGAATTTGCAACTGCGATTATCCGGTCTGCATGCCCATGCGGCACCGCCTGGATTACAATATTACTTATAATCTTTTAAAGGGACACCACGTTGCTTTGATTGATTATGAAAAATGCAAGGGCTGCGGGACATGCGTAAAGCGCTGCCAGTACGGGGCCATTAAAATGGAGGTAACGATCAATAAGCCCAACATTGACATGTTCAGGTGTTTTGGGTGCGGCCTTTGCGAAACAGGCTGTCCCCAGGAGGCCATCACCCTGGTGAAGAGGGCAAACCTCCCGGCGCTAAAGGAGGTCTGGTAGGGCGTGACTTTATCTGCGGAAATCATCATTGATTACTCAAAATGCCTTGTCCCCTTTTATTGTAAAAAGTGTATCCTCGCCTGTCCTCAGGCAGTCTTTCAGGTCAGGCCGGTGAAGTTGGTCAAATTTAAAGAAACTGATCCTCAGGAGCCCGGCTCCTTTAAGTTGACCGCCGATTATGTGGATAAATGCGTCATCTGTAATCGGTGCGTGGAAGTATGCCCGGAGAATGCGCTGCAGATTAAATATTAACCTGGAGGAGTAAATATGTCATTCGAGTTAAATGAAGAAATGCTGTCCATTCTCGCGGAGGAGTTTGCACAGGAAGAACTGGCCGAAAAATATATCCAGGTCAAGGATGATTCCGTTTTTGTGGCTTATGGAGAATCTCTGGCCAGACGTACGCTTGCCCTGGGGGAACAATATCCCGACCGGACCTACGCAGTGATGAAGGCGGCGGTTCAGGAAACGGGGGCGCACCGCTTCCCCTTGATCCCGCAAAGATTTGTGGAAATAGCAATACTGGCCACGCAAGGTATTTACAGCGTGCCCATCATTGAAAACACATCCCGCCGGTTGGCGTACAGGGTGAAAAATTGCAAGCTGTTCCAGGCGTTAAAAGAAAGAGGGACTCAGTTAGATGTCCTGCCCTGTAAAAGTGCTTGTGTGACCTTCCTGGAGGTTTTGCATCGAAATCTGGGTATCGAGGTGGATTTAGATCTAGAGGCAACATCGACAAAGGAGGGGTATTGTCAATTTGTAATCGAAAAGAAGTGAAGTGCATAGCCGGGTAATCGTTTTTATGGGGGAAAGGCCAGAAAAAGTTATTTATATCGAACGAAAAAAGACTTAAGGAGAGGACAAGAATGTGTGATCTCTGTGCCAAACATGCTCATCGTGATGAACGCTGGTATTATAACTATGAAAATTACTTATTTCAAAAAATCTTTCCAGAGCCCGAGCAACAGGAAAAGGCCAAGCAGGGGTTGATCAGCACTTTTGCCGAAACAGAGTGGCGCTACAGCGAAGAGCAATATGTCCGCAACCCTGATTTTCTGCGCCAAAGAGCGGCAAGCGGTCTGGGTGGGCAAATAATTACTAAAGAGGAAATGTATCGGGTCCTGGAGCTGGCCGAAAAAGCGGCGGAAGCGGAGGATTCGCTGGTCGTCGTGGGCCACTGCCCGTGCCGCCTGGTATATGATGGCACCCGCGATTACGTTTGCATCGGTTTCGGGATGCCGGTAACCATGTCTATGGAGATTGCTTACGGCCGGTTACCCAAGGTCGGCCTTACGGAGTTTGGCGGCGCCCACTGGAGCGAGCTCCGAAAGGAACTGCGGAAAGGTGCGAAAGTGCCGTTAAAATTAGATGAGGCCAAACAATTAATCGATGAGTGGGAAAAGAAAGGTCTCTGGCATTTGATTATGGGCCGCGGCAGACTACCGTTAATTGAGGCCATCTGCAACTGTGAGCGCCCGTACTGCACCTATTGGCGGTACCGCGACGTGTACGGAGTGAAGGATTATTGCCTGAAGGGGCACTACGTGGCTGTCATTGACACTACTAAATGCACAGGCTGCGGGGCATGTATGTCCAAGTGCCAGTTTGGAGCCGTTAGTTTTTCCCAGTATTCCAAAATAGCCAACGTTGATCCCAAAAAGTGCTTCGGGTGTGGAATATGCAGGGTAGCCTGCAAACATGAAGCAATCAGCATGGTGGATAGGGAGCTGGTTCCTGCGGCCAGAGGGCTTTGGTAAACGAAAAGTACGCAATTTAACGGGAGGAATGGAGAAATGGGAATAGAGATTGCCGATACCGGTGTAAAGATAGTCATTGATAAAGATAAATGTCGGTACTCGATGTACGATCCCACCGGCTGTAAGAAGTGTTTGCAGGCCTGCGGAGCTTGTGTAATAGCGACCAGACCGGCGACAAAAAGAGATTTCTCGATACCAAAAGAACAGCGGGTAGATCCCACTATCTGGATTTTAGTAACTCCCTGGCCTGATTATTGTACAGCTTGCGGGAACTGCATTAAAGTTTGTGAGTACGACGCTATTGATGTGCTCGTGGATGGGAAGTCCTTGAGGGACAGAATAAGAAATGAATGAAAGAAAAAAGTAAAGCAATCTATGATATCACTGTAAAAATCCTATTTTGAACTTCCTGGACTCCCAGGTATAGTGACATGATACCAATGAGAGCACTATATGTTGGGTGGAGCAGCCGTCAAGGCTGAGAAACTTAAGGAGTGAAAGTCTCCTGTCATCAGTTGGTCGATTCAGATGACTAGCGTATCCAATGTGTGAGCATTCCTGTAATCCTTTTTAAGGGGGTTGACCAACAAAAAGACCTCCTGGTA
>DAISHP010000015.1:0-13460 GCA_036822475.1 Bacillota bacterium | reverse complement strand
AACTAAAAAATCTCTTCTTGTCCTCCTGGCCGGAAAATTAATTTTTTACCTGGCGCCCTGCCAGCGGCAGCACTATCGGCAGCCTTCCTTTTAACATTTCCGGCGCCTCTTTTGCCACCTCCTTTCCGCTTCTGATGAAAGCAGCAAAAACCCCGGCCCGGGAAACGTCCCCCAGGAAAATGGCCCCCACCAGGCGCCCGTTTTGGAAAACCAGGCGCCGGTAAAGTCCTCTTTCCGGTTGGGCCAGGGTATAAATGCGGTATTCCCGGTCGGGCTTTGCGTTGCCCAGGCCAAGGGTAACCACCGGCAGCGGCCCGTACTGTCCGGCGTGCATGGCGATGTACTCGTTAACGACCCGCTTTCCTCCCGCCATGTTATAGCCGGCCACCCTTCCCTGCTCCACTGCCGTATCCCACCGGCCGGGAATTACCGCCCGGCCGGCGAGCTCATCTTTCACCTGACAGACGTCGCCGGCGGCGTATACATCCGGTAAACTGGTTTGCTGGTAGCGGTCCACTACAATGCCCTGCCCTGTAGCAATCCCCGCTTCGGCCGCCAGCTCTTTATTGGGCAGCATACCGGTGGTGTTCAACACCACCCCCGCCGTCAGGCATTTTCTTTCGGCAAGTTCGACTTTTTTCCTCCGGCCCGGCGTTTGACCATGCTCTTCTATAATGCTGATGCTTTTTACCCCCTGGCCGGTGATAAATTCAATGCCCTCTTTCTGTAAAACATCCTGTAAGATCCGGGCGCTTTCTTCCTCCAGGAAGGCCGGCATGATCCAGGCTGCCTGTTCAACCACCGTTACCCGCATCCCTGAATTTCTTAGCGCAACAGCCGCTTTTAAACCCACCGGACCCGCCCCAATGATTACTGCTTCTTTTTCCTTTTCCACCTCCTTGCCGACCCTCTCCGTTTCGGCCAGCGTCCGCAAAGGAACGGCAAAGTTTGCCCCTGGCCCAGACGGCAAAGGTATGCTTCTTGCCCCGGTGGCCAAAAGGAGGCGTTCGTATCTGATTTCTGTCCCGTCCGCCAGTTCTACCGTTTTGCTGCCCGGATGGAGCCTTCTGGCCGGGTTGTCCAGGATCAGTTCAATCTTACTCAGGACATAGAAGGCTTCCTCCCGCCAACTTAACGCAGGCCGTGAAAAACGGCCGGAAAGTAATTCCGGCAAGAGACAACGGGCATAAGCCGGAACATTCTCAGCCGAAACCATCGTCAGGGGGGTCGTCTTGTCCACCTGCCGGATGGCCTCGGCAGCAGCAATTCCCGCGGCGCTGCAGCCAAGGATTAAATAACCCGTTTGCAAACATAAACACCTCCCGGCCCGGTTCTTCTCGAAAGGGCTCCCTGTAACCTGTTTCAAGGGATACCCCCTTAAGTAAAACCAGGGGCAATAGTCCATGATCCATTCTCTCGGGATATCATTTAAAATTGTTCCTCCAATTAATTATTATAGGGATTATTTGCCGGCTCAACAATTTCCACGGTATAAAATCACGGTTTTCAGGCTTGAAATGTATCTTTACCTGCCCATTTGTTCGAGGGGCGAAACAGAGGGAGTTACCCATGGGGAACGTTCGTTCCCATCATTAATAATGGAAATGAGGCGCTCAGACAGGCATTTCCCCTTTGTGCCTTTGTGCCTGTTGCCTTTGTGCCTCTATTTTCTGAGGAGGCAGAACCTGGCCTGAGCAAAAGGATATGATGAAATATGGTCAGATACCCGGGTCCGCCAGGCAAGGAGGATTAAGGGCAGGTCATTTGAGCGCGGCCCAGGGGAGGAACTCCAAAAGCCGGCCGTTCGACCCCCAAAAGCAGGATTTTGCATCCCCAAAGAAGGATTTTGAAACCAGGTAGAGAATTATGGAAAAAGAGCAGGTTTTGTGAAAGAACGCTCCACTGTTCGCGGAGGTCCTTATGCCGGGCTCGACATTAAAGATAGTAATGGCCGATGATGATGAGCCCATTTGCAATTTGTTAAGCGATATACTGAGCACATTCGAGGGCGTCGCCGTCGTCTCAAGCACCAGATGGGTGCAGTCTTCCTCAAGCTGGACGCCAAAAAACTTTTGACCCTAGAAAAATAATGAAACCCGCCGCCAGAACGGCAGCCAGAACAACGGCGCCCGGCAATAATGTATTTTTCTCTTTTAATTGGAGCACAAATATATCGCCCTGGGAGCTTTTTTCCATCCCTCTTCTCCCGGCCAGGACGTATTCGCCGTCTTTTCCCGGCGCGATGCTGTAAGCACAGTTGAAACCGCTGCCGGAGATGGTTTTCTCCCAGACGGAATTACCGTTTTTATCCGTCCTTATCAGGTAGATGTCATAGCCACCCCCGGTAGATTCTTTTTTACCCGCCAGAATATAGCCGCCATCTCCTTCCTGATGAACGGCATAAATTGAACCGGCGCTGCCGTCACCGTATGTCTTTTCCCAGCGCTCATTACCATCCCGGTCAACCTTGATCAGCCAGGCCGCCAGTATATTACCCTGCCGGCCGGCAACCTCCTTCTCGCCGGCAATCACATACCCGCCGTCACGTGATGCAGCCAAAGACCATCCATAATCCGACCCTTTGCCGCCGTATGTCTTTTGCCAGATCAACTGGCCGCTTCCGTCCGTCCGCAACAGGTATACGTCGGGATTACCGTTACCAGAGAATTCCGTATTGCCCGCAATGAGGTAACCTCCGCCATCCACCTCCAGCACGGTATAACCACAGTCGGAACCTTTGCCGCCGAATGTTTTTTCCCAGAGCTTCTGGCCGGTAGAATCCAGCTTGAGCAGGTAGACATCATATATGCCCGCCCCAAAGGATTCAGTGCCGCCGGCCAGGATGTACCCGCCGTCTTCGGTCTGCCGCCCGGACCAGGCGTAGTCACAATACTGTCCGCCGAAGTTCCGTTCCCACAGGGGCTCGCCCTTTTCATCCGTCCGCACCACATAAACATCGTGATCGAACCCGTTTTTGGACTTTGTCTCCCCGACAACGATAAAACCGCCCCCGTTCACTTCTTGAACGCAGTACCCGCAGCTGTATCCGTTACCTTTATACGTTTTCATCCACCGTCTGTTACCTCTTTTATCCAGACGGGTAAGGAAAACATCTGAACCTTCTTTTAGGGAGTCGATCCAGCCGGTAACAACATAGCCGCCATCCCTGGTCCTGGCCACCCACCGGGCCTCCCCTTTACCGAGCGGGAGCGACCACCCTTCTATCACTGCAGCCCGCCCGGAGCCTGCCGTCACCGCCCCGGGAAAAATCAACTCCGCAGCGTTCAGGAAAAAGAACAATATGAACAGCAAAAATAGTCTTTTTGGAATAAACATTTTGTCCTCCCCGGAATAGATTCCGAAACGAACTGCGGTGCTGTAAGCACACAAAGCCAGAAAGTGGGCAAGCAGAATTTTATAGATATTGCACATCCAGCTTCTTCTGGAAGTATTGCAGGATCTTCAAAGTCTGGTGCCCCAGAGCAGCGCAGAAGAGCAAATTGCCAATAGCCCGCAGGGAATCAAAGCTAAAACCCGCCGCCCAGGTGAAAAAATAGCTTTGCAGCGTCAGGGGGCGCATGAAGACGGCCCACTGCCAGACATCCATGATGGCCCCGTACAGGTAGCCCCACAGAAAACAAATTACAGTGAGAGTCCTGCTCCCCGCCTGGGGGAACAGAACTTTGACCACCGCCCCGGAAAAACCCACCAGCCCCCAGCTGAGCATCTGCCAGGGCGTCCAGGAGCCCTGCCCCATAAAAAAGTTGGAAATTAACGGCGTCATGGCCCCGACAAAGAAGCCCACCCGTGCGCCGTAGACAAAGCCGGTTATTTCCACCAGAAACATGGTGGGTTGCAGAAATAAAAGACCCACTCCCGTCACCGCCCGGCCGGCCGCACACAACGCAGCCAGCACGGCAATGAGCGATACCTGCCGGGAATCCAGGCCCCCTTTTTTCTCCAGGGCAGAGATAAGCAGGATAACGGCAAAGATGCCGCCCAGTGTGGCATAAAGGCCCCAATTCGCCCCCATCCACATCTTTCCCCCCTGATCATAGTCGAGCCGGCGCAGGCCCGGCCCGGCGCTAAAACGCCAGTCAGACTTGCAATGTCTGGATTGAACATATTGGCGACATAAAAACAGCGTTAAAATAGCGGGCTCGCCCCGCAGCAAATCGGGTCAGGTGCGCACCAAAACAAATCAAGGCAACCGGCTCCGGCCCGTTGGCGTTCCCCGAGCGCCGGGCACCGGGCACTGTTTGGCCGGTCTGGTTAGCAGTGAACGAGCAGCGGTCTCGGGCCATCGCCCGCCTTATCTTCCGCAAAACCGGGATTCCCGGGAGCTGACGGGCGGAAATGGCCCAGTTGTTCCTGTGCTTCGGCCAGGGTGAGCACCCCGTCGCAGATGCCCCGGCACAGCTTGCCAATCTGGGGAGAGTAAAAAACCGATCTTCCCAGCACCGTGTGTTTTTCCCCGTCACTGACAATCCTGCCTCCAAACATCATGATCACCCTTTGGGCAAACTCGGCGGCAAACTCCACATCGTGGGTGACCATGACCACCGTTTTACCCCGGGAGGTTTCTTCTTCTAGAAAATGTCCCAGTGCTGCCTTTAAACGCAGGTCAATGCCCCGGGTAGGTTCATCTAAAATAATCAGCCCGGGTCTGGTAACCAGAACGGAAGCCAAAGCCACCCTCTGCCTTTCTCCGCTGCTCAGGTCCCGGGGATTCCGCCGGCGGTAGCACTCCAGCTGCATTCTTTTGAGGATTTCGTCCACCGCCCTCCGGTCTTTTAAGCCAAAATTATTCATGGTAAAAAGCAGCTCATCCTCCACTGTTTCCTGGAACAGATAATCATTGGGGTTCTGGGACAGGTAGGCGATAAAACTCCTCATGTCTTTAATCCCCTTCCGGCCCATCTCTTTTCCCTGCACATAAACCCTGCCCCGGCCCGGCTGGAGCAAACCGGCCATGACCTTCAGCAGGGTCGACTTGCCAGCGCCATTTTCCCCCAGGATGACCACAAATTCCCCTTCTTTTATGTCAAGGCAAACGCTTTTCAAAGCCTCCGGCCCGTCCGGATAGGTAAACCATACATTTTGCAGGGTGATGACGCTCTTTTTCAGACTACCTTTTCCGGTGGATAAATTTTTCGGGCGGAAAACAGCCGGCTTCACACCTGCCACACCCGCCGGATTTTTCCCGTTTATATATGACTGTAACAGTCTGCGTCCTTCTTTTACGGTAACGGGAATCAAGGGGGCATTAAGACCGGCAAAAAACCTGGCCACAGGAGGCACGAAGGGCAGGCCCCTCTTTACCGCTTCCCGGGCCTCCGCCGGAGGGCTGCCGGCACCCAAAACCTGGCCATCCTCCAGGAGCAGCACCCGGTCCGCCAGGTGAAAACACCTTTCCAGCCTCTGTTCCACCATGATCACCGTAAAACCCATTTCCTCATTGAGCCTTTTTACCACATTCAGGATTTCTTCCGCCGAGACGGGGTCCAGCTGGGAGGTGGGTTCGTCGAGAATCAATACCCGGGGCTGCATGGCCAGCACGGCGGCCAGCGCCAGCTTTTGTTTCTGGCCGCTGGAAAGATTGGCCGTAAAAGCCTCCTTGACAGGCAAAAGATTCATGAAACCAATTACTTCGGCAACCCGGCGCGACATCTCCTCAGGTGGCAACCCCAGGTTTTCCAGGCCAAAGGCAATTTCTGCCTCCACACAGCTCTGCACAATTTGTTTCTCCGGATCCTGGAAGACCATGCCCACTTCCCGGGCCAGCCGGCGGCGGTCCAGTGTGCGCATCTCCTTTCCCTGAAAGAAAACCTTCCCCCCAAAGGTACCCCCGTAAAAATCGGGGATCAGGCCCGCCAGCACCCTGGCCAGGGTGGACTTGCCCGAACCGGAGCCGCCAGTTACCAGGAGGAATTCCCCTTCCCGGATTTCCAGGTTAACTTCTTTCAGGGCAGGCTTTTCCGTACCTGGATAGGAATAGGTCAGATTTTCCACTTGAAAAAGCGGCAATGTTTCCACCCCTTGCTCAGGATAAGCGGTACTGACAGGTAAAACAACCCAATAAAAAGGATCACCAGGGTCGCACCGTCTTTGATTAGAACGTCCGCCTCCGGATAAAAGGTATACCGGCCGTAGCCGTAACGCCACCCCCAGACTGCCGCCAGCAGGGCCAGCAGGCTGCCGCCGAGACAGAAGAAATCCCGGGGCCTGAACATATTCCGGTTATAAACGGATCGCTTGCCGCTGCCGAAGGCCCTGGCCTGCATGGATTCGGCAATTTCCATGGCCCCCTCCAGGGAGGATAAGAGCAATACGTTGTATAAACCGGAGTGTTTCTTTACCCGCTGCCACAGGCTGCCCGAATCAAAGTCGACGCCCCGCAGTTGCTGCACTTCCCTGATCCGCTGCAGGTCCCTGACCATGACGGGAAACAGGCGCGTGGCCAGGGTAATGATCAGCACCGATCTACCCCCTGCCCTGGAGAAGAGATGAAAAACTTTATCCGGGTTAATCATCAGGTTATACAGGCAAAAAATGCTGATCATGACCAGCAGCCTTAAGCTGGAAACGGCGCCAAAATACATTGCCTCCAGGGATATGTCCAGCTTCCCCAGAAAGGGAACCGCCGGGCCGGGCCAGATAATGGTTTTACCGGCCCGGATCACCAGGGGGTTGACCATCATCACCACCAGCATTAAAAAGACCCCTGCTTTTAAAAATCCCTCCCAGGCATCCAGGCCGTCCACCTCTCTGATCAGGAGGACAAGCAGGAGAAGGAGCGCCAGCAGGTAAAGGGGATGGTCATAGATCAGGCTCAGGATGAGAAGCACTAGAAGATAAACCAGGACCGTGGCCGGGTGAAAGCTCTGCAGGAAAAGACCCTTTTCCCGGTAAAAAAGCCGGTCAAGCATCCCGGCACCCCTTTACTTTTTGTTTACCAGGTCTTCCCACCGGGGAGGGGGCTGGTCCATGCTCCTGCTGTACCACCAGATTACCTTATCCCCCGTTTTAACCGGGTGCTTGCTGGCCATGTGCATGGGCACCTCCCCGTTTACCGAATACATCCAGCCGGCCATGGCCACATTAGCCTGCCCGCCAATGGAATCCACGAAATCCGGCCAGGTGGGTTTCGTGGCGTAGGGAAGGCCGGTGGCGTCCAGAGCGCCCAGGGCGGTAATCCCCCATTTGTTGTCTGGTTTAACCGTCACCTGCGCCGGCCGGAAAAGAAACTCATTGTTTTTACCGACGACGGCCACCCAGACCCTGCACCCGGCTTCCCTCTCCGGCGCGGCAGAAGAATTTCCCGCCGGTTGGGCCGGGGCCGTACCCTGCGGGGGAGGAGCCGGGGGCCGCTTACTTTGAGCTCTGTCCGCTTCCTGGTTGCTTTGTTTTGCCGCGGGTGATGAACTTTGTGTTGATTCGCCGGAGGGCGGGGTCGGATTTGCCCCGGAAGAAGATTGGCCGGTACCGGCAGCGGACTGGTTTTGCCCCCCGGGACCACCCTGTTCCGTTACATCGAAGCTGGTTGCCTGATTGCCGTCAGGCTGGCTGCTCTGAACCTGCTGGCTTTGCTGGGAACTGAAGACTTTATGCATGTAAAGGGCCGGCCCCAGCACCCCGGCCAGAATCACCAGCAGACCGATAACGTAAGTGAGCTTGCGCTTCATGAAATCACCTCCTGCAAACAGATGGAAAGCTGCAGTGAGCACGGGAGCGGAACGGCACCCGCTCCCGCATCAGAACAGTATGCGGCCGGCAGCATGTTTCTGGTTCACCCGGCATCCTTTCACCAAATTCCCCTGGACGGCAGCGGTCCCGTTTCTCCCGGACGCAGGAACGACCACTGCCCCCGGTCTTAATAATTTCCGACCCGGCTTACGCGTCTTCCCGCCCTCGAAAATATGGGCAACTCGCCCAGCCACCCGAAGGAATCACTTTTTATCCGCTGCAGCCGGCTGTAACTTTTGCCACACCCGGCAAAGCACCACGGTGGCCTCCGCCCGGGTGGCGTTTCCGGCCGGGGCAAATAGGGCCAATGCCCGGCCCCGCATGATTCCCTCCCGCGCCGCCAAAGCCACAGATGTCCGCGCCCAGGGAGAAACAGCATCCGCGTCGGCATATCTGGCCAGTATTTTATCCACCGCAGCGCCCGCAATGTCCAGCTTCAGGCCTTTTAACGCCAGCAAGCGCACCGTCATGGCCGCCATTTGCTCCCGGGTGACGGGCTTAAGAGGGGCATATTTTTGATCGCCCACTCCCCGCACCAGTCCTGCTTTGGCCGCCGCCCCCACCATCCCGGCGTACCAGGCGTCTTGCGGCACGTCGGTAAAACGTCCTGCCCCGTCCGGAGCGGGTGTCAGGCCGGCCAGGCGGGCCAGGATGGCGGCAAATTCAGCTCGGGTAACGGTGGCTTCCGGCGCAAACTTGTTGTCGCCCACCCCGGCCACGAACCCTTTCGTAGCCATAAATTCAATATCCTTCTGCGCCCAGTGGCCGGCAATGTCGGCAAAGGTTTTTACCGCCGGCGGGGCGGTGGTCTCCAGCAAAGCGTATTTGCTGAAATGCCCGGCTATAAAGGTAATGACGCCTGCCACCGGGTCGTAGGTTCCGCCCATTTTCTCCCAGGTTTTTTTGCTTTCGTCAAAACGATAGACATCCACCCGGCCGGCCGCCGCCGCTTCCTTAGCTTGAGCGGGCACCGGCAGCGCCACCCGGCAGTCGGGAAGCCTGGCGATCTTCTGCGCCGTGCCGTCTTTCTTCACCGCCAGCACGTCCAGCTCGTAGACATCGCCCACCGGTTTTAATTCGCCGGCAGCAGCCTTGAGCAGATCCTGGGCATCGGCGCCGCTCAACTTCTGGGCCTTAACCTGCAACTGCGCTGCCTCGGCAACCTTCAACTCCGGCACTTTCAGACTGTCCACGGAGAGCACAAACTGCACGCCGGAAACGGTGACGGCCAGGGGTTTGTTCACCCCGGTTATTTTCGCCAGCTGATCCACCGTCAGGGCCAGAACAGTTTGATTGTCCGCTGCCTGCAGAACGACCCGGCCGGCAGAACCGGCCTGTGCGATGGCCGCATTTAAGGCGGCATCGTTTACCGGGGCGGGCAGAGTGGTTGTCTGACTACCCCCGCCGGAGGCCCTTTTCACCAGTTCGTCCCAGGTGGGGGGCTGCTGGTCCATGCTCTTGCTGTAGTACCAGATGATCTTGTCGCCCTCTTTAAGGTTGTACTTTTCCGGGCCAAAGGTAGGGATCTGCCCGTTCACCGCGTACATCCAGCCGGCCATCCCGCTGTTGGCCTGCCCGGCAATTTCATTTACCAGAATACCATACGGCCATTCTTTCCATTCATAGGAAACCCCCGAGGCATCCAGGGCGCCCAAAGCGGTAAGGCCCCACTTGTTATCTTTCGGAACCGTTACGGAGGAGGGGCCGTAAAGCAGTTCTCCGTTCATGCCCACTACGGCCATGCCCACTGTTACCGCCGTAGCGGCCCCGCCGCCGCCAGCCGCAGACTGCACGGTCAGGGCAGCTGAAGCTGTAAGCCCGCCGTAAACGGCCTTCACCACCGTCTGGCCGGTGCTTTTCGCCGTAACCCGCCCTTTGTCGTCAACGCTGGCAATGCTGCTGTCGGCCACAGACCAGGTGGCCCATTGCGTTACGTCATGCTGGCCGTAGGCATCCTGCCAGACGGCCCGGAATTGCTGCTGGGCGCCTGCAGTCAAGGTCATGCCGGAAGGATCATAAGGCTCCAGATAGAAAAGTACCGGGCTATTACAGGTTAAAGTAGGAGCTTCTCCAAGCAAGGTTGAGGCACTCAAGACCCACGAAGCATCCATAGCGTTGTGTACGGAGTTTTCTCTAAGAACAGGAGGGTTATTCAGCAGGTAGTAAAACGCTGTTTTTCCATTTTTACTCCAGGTAGCCGGGTCAACACCAATTGTTTTCAAAGTAAATATTATTTCTGCCGTATCAATAAGCGGGTCGTCCATACCGGAAACAAAACTGCCATCATCCTTCTGTTGAGCCTTCAGCCAGTTAAGTCCGGCATTAATAGCATCCTTAATCCGGCTATCTTTCTCCTGGAGATAGAGATACTGCAGCGCCCTCACCGCCTGGGCGGTGGCCATGAAGTCGGCAAAATAGTTAATGTTGCCCTTATCATCCGTCCAGCTGCCGCCCCAGGCGCCGTATACATCTGTAGGTACTTCAGACTGAGCGAGTTGATTGCTTAAAATATAATCCCTGGCATAAACTGCATTTAAAACGCCAATCTTACCGGCCCGGCCCAACAAATCAAAGGCCGGCAGATTGCTGAAAAGGCTGTAATCTCCCGTGTCAAATCCATTTTCAGACTGTCTGTCTTTTAGGACCTGCACAAGCTGGTCAGCCAGGCCAACCCTCTCCAGCGCCTGCGCGGCCACCAGGTCCTGGGCCAGGATTTTGGCCTTGACCTTATCCTGGATTTGCAAGTCACTGTAAACAGTAGCGACTACAGCATCTTCCAGTTTCTGACCGTTGTACACCCAGGAGCTGACATCCACGCCCGCCTGTTTTAAAACGTAAAGAGCGTAGGAGCCTACCCCGTATTCCGAATTATTGATTCCCTTCTGGACGTACTCATTGTACAGAAACTGCACGGCATTGTTGGCCGGTGAGGCCGCCGTCCCGCCGGCAACGGCGTTTACCGCCGGCATCAGAAGAGTTACGGCCACGACTAAAACCAGTAACAGACTCAGCTTTTTAATTGTCCTTTTTTGGTTATCCAACGTCCTGACCCCCTTACGGTGTTTTTACCCTGAAAATGGACTTTTTTTGTTATTCCCAGCCATTGCCGGTGCCGCATTCAAGCGGCCCGGGTACCTCATCGCAACCCCGTCCCGTTTCGCAAAGAACACCCGGTTTATGTACGCTTGCCGTCTCTTTTCCACAACCCGCTACAGCACATTCGCCAGGCGCAAAAGCACGGCGGCCGCTTCCGCCCTGGTCACCTTCCTTTCCGCCCGGAAGGTCCGGTCGGGGTAGCCGCCGATAATCCCTTTGGCGTAAGCCACCCCCACGGCCTCTTTCGCCCAGGCCGGGATTTGGTCCGCATCGCTGAAATCCAGCCCTTTCGGCGCCACCTCCTTGCCCTTCTTTGCCATAATCCGGGCCGTAAGGGCGGCCAGCTCAACCCGGCTTACCGGTTTTTCCCCCGCCAAGAGCAGGCTGCCGTCCGGCTGCGGGTAGCCGGAAACGAGCCCTTCCCTTAAGGCCACGGCCACGGCCTCGCGAGCCCATTGAGGAATATACCGGCCGTCTTGAAACTTCCGGTCGAGCACTAGCAGGTCTTGCCGGGAGGCCCCCGCCGGCTTTAACAGGCGAACCATCATGGAGGCTGTTTCATAGCGGGTGACCTGCCCTTCGGGTTGAAAAGTTCCGTCGGGATAGCCGGAGGCAACTTTCATCTGGACCAGACGGGAGATGGCCCCTTGTGCCCAGTGACCTTGCAGATCCGGAAAAGTCGCCTCCGCACCGGGCTGCCTACGCCGGCCGGATTCTCCCTGCGCAGGGATTTGGGGCTGCTTTGCCAGCTCCCCCTTCCCTTCCAGCGCCAGGCACGCCCAGAGCACCCAGGTGGCGTCCATGGCGTTTCCCGATGTACCAAAGCTCCCATCGGCGTTCAATGAATTATTCATCAGATAATCAACGGCACTCTTCCCCGTGCCGCTTTTCCACGCCGCCGGGTCCAGGCCCAGGGTTTTCAGGGTCACAATTACTTCTGCCGTGTCAATCACCGGATCGTCCATGCCGGCCACGAAGCTGCCGTCTGCCTTCTGCTGTCTTTGCATCCAGGCCAGGCCGTTTTGAATAGCCTTTTGCACCTGAGAATCTTTCTTTTCCGGGTCCAGGCAGTGCAACACCCTTACCGCCTGAGCCGTGGCCATAAAATCGGCGTAATATTGATCACCATCCAGCGACCCCCAGCTGCCATAATGTGCATTTTGTTCCTGGATATACTGTTTTTCCAGGATGTAACTCCTGGCCAGGCCGGTGTTGATCTGTTCCATTAACCCTGTCCTGCTTAAAAGATCAAAGGAAGGCATGTTGCTGTAGATGCTTAACGGCCCAATGTCTTCAAATCCTTCGTCTGTCTGCCTGTTCTTCAAAACCTGCAGCAGCCGGCCGGCCAGATCCTTTTCCCCCAGCACCTGCATGGCCACCAGGTCCTGGGCCAGTTGCTTGGCCCGCACCTCAGCCGCTTTATCCAGGTCATCCCTGACCGCCTTCAGCACTGCCTCCCGCAAAGGCACTCCGTTCTGCACCCAGGCACCGGCGTCAATACCGGCCTGATTTAGAACATAAAAGGCATACGCGCCCACACCCGCATCCGCGTTAATCAACCCGTTTTTTAAATAGTCATGGTACAGGAATTGCAATGCCTTATCCGCCAGGGGTGAAACTGCCGCTTCCACCCGGCCCGGGACCCCAAGCGGCATCAGCATAATTAAACAAACCGCTGCGATCAGGGCAGTCAGCCATCTGCCAGGATGAAGGGTCTTCATAAAACGTCCTCCTATCTCAATATTTTTCATTGATGCTTGGATTACACAGTTTTTATGGGTACCCCGTGAGAAAACACCGCTAATTTAAAAACCCCGGCCTGTCCGAGACCGGGGTTCGCTTACCCTGGCTGCAGCCCACCGGAAAGCGGTAAGACTGCTACCGGCACAAGCCCCTGTTCCCTGGGAGGCTTTTAAGTGCCGCGCACCCGGGCAGGTCTCCTGACTCATGGGTCATTGCCTGCTTTCCGCCTTCCCGGTCAGCACCCAGCATGGTGTGGTTCCCTTCGCCATCGTTAGCAATAACCACGTCATACCAGAATCAATTTTCCTGGGTGCTGGCCAGTGGCCTGTGGAAAGCCGCTACCCATTCACAGTGGCCCCACCGTCCAGGACTTTCACCTGGTTCCCTTTTACCCCTGCCCGCCTGGCAGGGGAACCCGGACACGACTATGCAGTTAAATCTCTTTACATGAAACAATAACACATTTCCGACAATCTGTCCACAGTAAATTTTATTGGCTCCCCGCTATTTTAAGTGGGTAAACGGATGTTCTTTTTGTTAAAGGGCCCGGTGCGGCAGGCTGGTCCGCGGAACGCCAGATTAAAACGCGCCTTCTGACTTCTGGCGGCGCTTGCAGTTACACCTTCCAGATAAACAAAGGCGACAACTACTACTTCCGCCTTCGCGATAGGGGACTGGATGCAATCTATTACACAGGGTACCTTACCATATAAAGACCCATAAAGAGGCCCGCGCTCTGCGGCGCGGGCCTCTTCTCATGTGCGCCGAAAAACGCCACCGGTTGGATATTTTCCTGGCCGCGCCTCGGAGGCGAACTCCGTAGTAGCTGTAAAATAATTGTGGGTGGTCACCAGTAATCTCCAGGGAGAAAAAGA
>DAISHP010000014.1:0-13606 GCA_036822475.1 Bacillota bacterium | reverse complement strand
ATGGCGGGAGCAGTGGTCTCAAAACCTACCCCTAAAAAAACCACTTCTTTTTGGGGGTGCCGGGCGGCAAAGGCAACCGCCTCCGCCGGTGAATAGAAAATCTCTACGCTGGCGCCGCGGGCCCGCTCCTCTTCTAAAGAAGAACACGTTCCCGGAACCCGCAGCATATCCCCGAAAGTAGCGATCACCACGCCGGGCTGGCGGGTCAGAGCAATAATTCTGTCCAGCTCCCTCTGGTCGGTCACGCAAACCGGGCAGCCCGGCCCGCTGCGCAATTCAACAAGGCCGCTCAGCAGGCTCCTTAAGCCGGCCCGGGAAATGGCTGTGGTGTGGGTCCCGCAAACCTCCATAAAAACCACCGGGCGGCCCAACTGTTGGGTAACCTTTTGGGCCAAGGGGATTAACTTTTGCAAGATTTGCTTTCCCCAGGCAGGGTCCGGAAAGTTATTCCGCAAGAAAAATCTCCTCCCACAACTTTAACCTGTCCTGCGCCTCCTTCTGATTGACTTTCCCAATCGCGTACCCCGCGTGAACCACCAGGTAATCCCCAAATTCAACTTTTTCCTCCACCAAAAAGATATCCACTTTTTTTTGGACGCCGAAAATTTCAATCACCGCCCAGTTTTCAGTCTGACTGACGGTCACTACTTTTCCCGGAATTCCTAAACACATTTTTCTTCCCCCTCCAATGGGCAATCATGGCCTGACCCAGGGCAATCCCCCCGTCGTTGGCCGGCACCTGCCGGTGGTAGAGCACCTGGTAGCCGCGTTCCTGCATAACCCTTTTGGCCACCCGGAAAAGGTACTGGTTTTGCCATGTACCGCCGCTCAAGGCAACTTTTTTTAAACCGGTGGCCGCCGCTACCTGGTCAACAGCTTCGCTGACAATACTTACCACCGTTTGGTGAAACCTGGTAGAAATTATCTCTGCTGGCACGCCTGCCCTCTTTTCTTCCATTACTGCGGCGATAATTTTTCCCGGCCAGATTATCCCTTCTTTGATGATGTAAGGGTAAGGTTGCAGGTAAAAGCCATCGGCTGGCTCCAGGGCCGCTTCCCCTAACTCAATAGCCGCCTGCCCTTCGTAGGTATTCTCCAGGCAAATTCCCAAAAGAACAGACACCGCGTCAAAAAGCCGGCCGCAGCCGGAAGAGAGGGGGGAATTAAACTTCCTGTCGATCATCCTGGTTAAAACATCCAGGTTTTTGTCTGGAAAAATTGCCCTGGCATATTTTTTTCCTTCTTCCCCTAAAAAAGTGAGCAGGTAAGCAACTGCACTCCGCCAGGGTTCCCGGATGGCTGCCTCTCCCCCCGGGAGGGGAACGTAGGCCAGGTGAAACCAGCGCTGAAAATCAACATAGTTCCCCGTGAGAATTTCGAACCCCCAGAGACAGCCGTCGGTCCCGTAGCCGGTGCCGTCCAGGATCACCCCGATCACTGCTTCGTTTTCCTGCCCGTTATCGGCCAGGCAACTGGCCAGGTGGGCGTGGTGGTGCTGAACCTCCACATAAGCCCGGGCAGGAATCCGGCGGGCAAGCTGAGCAGAACGGTAGTCCGGATGGGCGTCGTAAGCCACTACTTCCGGTTTTACCCCCAGCAGCCGCTGCAGATTGAGCAGGCTGGTAAAAAGGTTTTCTTCCCCCTCCAGGCTGTCTATCTCACCAATGTGCTGGCTTAAAAAAGCCTGGTTTTTCTTAAAAAGGCAAAAAGCATTTTTCATTTCCCCGCCCACCCCCAAAATGACGGGCGCGCTCTCCTCTCGGGGCACGGGGACGGGGTGAGGGACGTACCCCCGGGAGCGGCGAAGGAATTGGGTTTCCCGGTCAACCACCTGAACCAGAGAATCGTCGCAGCGGTTGACAATTTCCCGGTTGTGGAGCAAGAAATAATCCGCAATTCCGCCCAGTTCAACCAGGGCCCGGTCGTTATCTTTCACCAGGGGAAGGCCGCTGTAGTTTCCGCTGGTCATCACCAGCAGATCAAAAGGCCCGCTGAAAAAAAGAAGGTGTAAAGGGGTGTACGGCAACATCACGCCTAAAGTTTTCAGCCCGGGGGCAAGTTCTTCCGGCAGCCCGCAGGTTACCTTTTTTCTTAAAATGACAATGGGGGCCTGGGGAGATTGCAAAAGCGCGGCTTCCTCTTCTCCCACCAGGCAGTACTTTTGCACGGTGGCCAGGTCCCGGGCCATCACCGCGAAAGGCCTGGCTTTCCTTCCTTTGCGCCGGCGCAAAGCAACCAGCGCCCCTTTATTTTTGGCGTCGCAGGCAAGGTGAAAACCGCCCAGACCTTTTAAGGCAAGAATTTTCCCGGCCCGCAGAATCTCCCAACAGGCCTCCAGCCAGCTTTCGCTCCTGGCCACCCTTTTTCCGCGGCGGTCGATCAACTCGACGCGCGGCCCGCAGACCGGGCAGGCCACAGGTTGGGCGTGAAACCGGCGGTCAGCGGGATCGTGGTACTCCCGGACACAGTCGGCACACATAGGGAAAAAGGCCATGGAAGTTTTTGGCCGGTCGTAAGGAACTTCCTTGATAATGGTAAAGCGGGGGCCGCAATTTGTACAGTTGGTAAAGGGGTAATGGTAGTGCCTGTCTCGCGGTTGGAAAACTTCCCGCGCACAGTCCGGGCAGGTTGCCACATCAGGGGGAACAAGCGCCTCCTTTTCTTCTTCCGGAGCGCTCTCTAAGATTTCAAACGTCTGGTAGCCGCACGGCGGCAGCTCGGTTTGCTGGAAACTGTTGATCCTGGCCAGGCGGGGAGGGCTTGTGCGCAATTCCGCTAAAAAACAGGCAAGCTCATTTTCTTCCCCTTCTGCTTCAATGATTACTCCCCGGCTGGAGTTTAAAACGCTCCCCTTGATCCCCCAGACCCGCGCCAGGTTATAGACAAAGGGGCGAAAACCTACCCCCTGCACAACACCCTTGATGACAACGCGGCAGCGGGCAATTTTCTGTTTTTCGGAAGCAAGCTTTTGAGCCACTCCAACCACGCTCCCAAACCTTCGCCGGTCTTTGCGGAAAGCGGAAAAACCGGCAGGTCTTCTTTAATTCTTTTTACCTGCGCCACCATCGTTTGCAGCTCAAAGTCCAGGTAAGGCAGCAGGTCAATCTTGTTCAAAACCGCCGCCTGCGCCTCGCGGAACACCAGGGGGTACTTGGCCGGTTTATCCCACCCTTCGGCCGCGCTGAGCAGGGCAACTTTATAACTTTCCCCCAGGTCAAATTCCGCTGGACAGACCAGGTTGCCTACATTTTCAATAAAGAGCAGGTCCAGCCGCGCCAGCGGTAAAGAGACGAGGGCCTCCCGGATCATCTGGGCGTCCAGGTGACAGGCCCCGTGAGTATTGATCTGCACCACCTCCACCTGCTGACCGGCAATTCGTTCCGCATCCTGCGTGGTATAAATATCCCCTTCAATAACGCCAATGGTCAATTCATCTTTTAAAGAAGCAATGGTTTTTTCCAGGAGGGTTGTCTTTCCCGCTCCCGGCGCACTGATCAAATTTAAGGCCAGAACCCCGTACTTCTCCAGCAACTCCCGGTTCTCCCGGGCAATCTCCTCATTTGCCCGGAGCAACTTCTGGGCAATAATCACTTTCAATTTCTTTCGCCTCGCCTTCGTAACTTAAGATATACAACTCGTGTCCGGCCAGAATTTCGGTGTGCGTGCTTGCGCAGGCCGGACAGCGAAAATCAATCTCCGGAGGGAAAAAAGTCAGCTTGCAAAAAGAGCATTTCAGGCAGGGTTCCTGCTGTTCAATTTCCAGCTCCGCACCCGCAAACATAGTTCCCCGGGAAAGAGCGTCAAAAGCGAAGCGCAAAGCTTCCGGCAGAGCCATGGTGAGCTTCCCTACGGAAAGAGTGATTTTGGTTACCTGCCGGACATTGTTCTCCAGCGCACTTTTCTGGACAGTCTTCAGGACTTGCTGCATCAACCCCGCTTCGTGCATTTTAAAAATCACCTCTCGTCTGCGGTTTGTTTCGCCGCTTTTTTATGGGGTGGGCTGGTTTTTTGCCTTTAGCCCACCCCGTTTTTCAACCGCATCCTCTAACCCTTCGCCAGTTCTTCCTCCACCGCGGCCACCGCTTTCTCCACCGCCGCCTCTACCAGGGGGCTCAAACCAAAACTCCATTTTCTTTGCTCAGGAATCCGAATCCCGATAATCACCACTTCTTCCGGAAAGTTTTCGGGTTCGAGGGTCCGCCCCAGGCTCAAGATTTCCGGAATACCCAGGTGGTGGGGGGAGCGCCAGAAACCTTTTTGGGAAAGGAGGTCTTCTTCCGTCAGGCGCACCACTTCGCCAACCTGAGCGCCTCCCCAGAAGGCATCGACAATAATGACCTTTTTTGCCCCTCTGATTGAATCAAGGAGAAGGAGCCCCCCCGTTTCCCCCTGGACAATTTCCACTTCCGGAGGAAATCTCCTGGCGCGAAGCCTTTCGGCCACCTGCACGCCCACTCCGTCATCCCCGGCAAAAATATTTCCGCAACCCAGGACCAGGGTTTTCCTCACCGCTTCCGAATCCTCACCCGCAGGCTGTGGACGGCGCAGGAAAAGCAGGGGTCGTAGGCACGCAGGAGCATCTCGCACTTCAAGGTTGCTTCTTCCTCCGGAAGGTTAATAACTGTGGGCGCGTATTCCCAAAAATCTTTCTCGATATTTAAGGCATTCCTGCTGGTTGGGGCCACGATGTCGGCTTTTTCCACCATCCCGTAACGGTTGATGATGTAACCGTGCGAACAAATTCCCCGGGGGGCTTCCGTAACCGCGTACCCTTCCCCTGCCTTTACCTGGCAAGAAACTTCTTCCGGCTTTAAGTCCAGGCCGTCAATAATGGCGATGCTGCGGTCAATGGCGGTAATCATCTCCAGGCTGCGGGCCACCCCGCTCATAAACGGATTAAAGTTCGGCACCGTAAAGTTTATTTCTTTCGCCACCGCTTTCGCATCAAAAGACAGCTGGTTAAAGTTTAAATTAACCCGGGCCAGGGGACCGACCAGGAAAGAGTCCCGCCCCTTGACTACGGAGTGCTTGGCATTGGAGTGGCCCACCTGTTTTTCTACGAGATGTTCGCTATAGGCATCGTTTGGAACATCCAGACCCTCGGTAGAAGTCAGGCGCCCTTCGTTAACGGCGTACTTCTCCTCGTCATGGATGGCCACGTGCTCACACTTCCGGACAAAACCGGGAATCGGCAGCTTTGCGGCCAGCCGGGCGGTTTCTACGGCATCTCCTTTGGCAGCAGCCAGGCGTTCCCGGAGCTGCTTGAGCAACCCTTTTTCGGGAAGCTTGCTAAACCCTCCTACAATAATGGTGATGGGGTGGACTTCCCGCCCACCAATGGCCATGGCCAGGTCGTTTCCCAGCCTTTTTAACTCCAGGGCCCGCTTGACCACCGGCAGGTATTCAGGATCTTGAGCCATCGCCAAAACACTCTCAAAGCCCAAATAATCGGGAGCAGCCAGCATGTAAATATGCAGGGCGTGGCTCTGGATCCAACAGCCCAGGTGCATCAACTCGCGCAGGTCCCTGGTTTGCTGGCTGATCGTTACCCCCATGGCCCTTTCAATGGCCTGAACAGCCGAAAGCTGGTGAGGATGGGGGCAAATTCCGCAGATGCGGGAAACAATCTTGGGCACTTCTTCATACTTCCGGCCCACCAGAAAAGCCTCAAAGAAACGGGGAGGCTCGTAAAGATCCAGCTTGGCGTCAACAATCCGGCCGTTTTCAAAAACAATATCGACGGCTGCCTCTCCCTCTACCCGGGCCACGTAATCTACCCTGATTTTCTGGGTTTTCATACTGCCTCCGCCCCTTTCCTGAACGCCGGCGTCTCCCCGGCAAATTTCCGAAACTTCAGCAGGACCTCTTCTTTACTCAGCCCGTGCTCCAAAAATCTTTTCGCCAGCGAGGGGGTGTTGGCGTCGCTGGAAGGCCCGCGGCAACCCTCGCAGGGGTAACCAAACGAGGGGCATAGGGCGCCGCAGCCCGCGCTGGTAACCGGTCCCAGGCAGGCCATCCCCCTGTTCACAAACAGGCAGGTATTCTCTTTTAACTTGCACTCTACGCAGACGCTGTGGGTGCGCAGCCGCGGCCTGATCCCCAGCAGGACGGCCTTGACCAGTTCAATCATTTCGTCCCGGTTTACCGGGCACCCCTTTAAGTAAGCGTCTACCCGGACGTACTGGTCGATGCCGAAAGCCTTAGTCGACTCAATTACCGAAGGATCCGGGTACACCCTCCGCTCCACCTCGTACTGGGCCAGCCAGTTTTTTGCCGAAGGCAGCCCTCCTGTGCAGGCGCAGGCCCCAAAAGCCACCAGCACATCACAGTCCCGGCGGGCGCGTTTCAACTTTTGAATCTCTTCCCCGGTGGTGATGGCCCCCTCGACAAAACCAACGTCGTAGGGTCCCGGAAGATTCACCCTTTTTGCCATCACGAAGTTATCTATTTCCAACGCCCCCAGGATCTCCAGAAGAACCGGCTCCAGGTTAAGGATCTGCATCTGGCAGCCGGCGCAGGAACTCATTTTGTAAACGGCCAGCCTGATTTTGGAATTTTTCGGTGTTTTCAATGTCCTCCACCCCCCAAAACGTTTTCCATGAGCGTGAACAGTTCGGCATACGCAAAAACCGGGCCGTCCTGGCAGATAAACTTCGGGCCCACCTGACAGTTTCCACATTTCTTTACCCCGCAACTCATCCGCCGTTCCAGGGAGACGTAAATCTGCTCAGGAGCAAAGCCGGACCTCTGCAATTCAATGACCACGAAGCGCATCATGATTTCCGGGCCGCAGGTAAGCGCCACGGTGTTCTCCGGCTTGCTTTTCATCACCTCGAAAAGTTTGGTCACCACCCCTACCCGGTAGGGCCAGGAAAGGCCGGAAGGAACCGTGTCTACCGTTTGTAAAAAGTTTATTTTCTTCCCCCAGCCTTCAAATTCGTCCGTAAAGAGCAGATCATCAGGGGTGCGGGCGCCGTAAAGAACCTCCACCAACCCGTACTTTTCCCGGTTGCGGACCAGCTCCAAAATCACCGGGCGCAGGGGGGCAAGGCCGATTCCGCCGGCAACAATCAAGACATTTTTTCCTCCCAAAAAATCCACCGGCCAGCCGTTTCCGTACGGCCCGCGGACCCAAAGGTAATCCCCAATCTCCTTTTCCCGGATGGAATTGGTCACGTTTCCCACGTGGCGGATGGTGTGCTGGAAGAGACCCTTTTCCCCGGCGTCCGAGGAAATAGAAATAGGTGCTTCGCCTACTCCCAGGACCGATAGCATATTGAACTGGCCGGGCTGGAAAGAATAACTTTGCTGAAGTTCCTCATCCTCAAAAGCCAGCGTATAAGTGGTGGTATCGTGGGTTTCTCTTTTAATTTCTTTAATGACCGCCCTGGCCGGCTGATACGGATTAGCTGAGTACCGCATGAATCTCCCCCCTTAATCTGGCCACCACTTCGGTGGGGTCAATTTTTACAAGGCAATTTTTCACGCAACGCCCGCAGCCCACGCAGCCCACCGTGCCAAACTGCTCCGCAAAGTAAGCAAGTTTATGGTAGAGCCGCTGTTTAATCCGGGCGCTGCGCTCGTGCCGGAAATTCCCCCCCAGAGCTACTGCCGCGTATTCTAAAAGCAGGCAGGAGTCCCAAACCCTTTCCCGCCAGCCGTTTTTCAGGGTTAAATCCAGCTGGTCGACCACGCTGTAGCAGAAACAGGTTGGGCAAACCATCGTACACGAACCGCAGCCAAAACATTTTTCCGCCAGTTCCGCCCAGAAAGGATGGGTAAAGTTTTCGGCAAAAAGTTTCCCTAACTCATTTTGAGGAATGCTTTTTTGGAAGGAACCGGCTGCTTCGGCCATCTTTTTTTCTTTGTCCAGTAACAAGACCCGGGGCGCAGGCAGAAAACCATCCTGCGTCAGAATCTGCTCGCCTTCTTCGCTTCCTGCTTCGGCCAGGTAAATTTCCCCCAGATCGGTGAGCAGCAGATCATAACCTTCCTTTAATTCCGGTCCCGTCCCGAATGAATGGCAAAAGCAGTTTTCCCCTGCTTGAGAACAGTTTAACCCGACAATGACCGTCCTCTCCCTTTGCTGACGGTAATAGGGATCCGGAAAATCTCCCGTGTATACTTTATCCAGGATTAACAAAGAGTTTACGTCACACGGGTGAACTCCCCAAAGAAGCTGCTTTTTTCCTCTCTTACCGGTTGCCCCTGTTCCTTCTGACCGCCATAACTCCCGCCCAATCTGCCTGCTCTCCGGTTCTTCCGGAATTGTGATCCCTTCTTCGGAAAACAAAAACAACGTCTGCAGCGGAGGATGAAAAATTTTTTTCGGAGGCAACAGGGTGGTCTCGTATTCCAGGCAGATTTCTTCTGGTTTTTCAATTTCGGCAAAGACAAAGCTTCCCTCTTTGGCCACCGGCCCGATTATTGTATATTCTTCTTGAAGTTTGCCTACAATTTTCGGGAGTTCTTCCTTTTTCACCTGGGCCAGGGCCTTGGAATTCCTTTTGGCTATGGAGCCCGCCATGAAAAAACCCTCCTTCTCTTAAAAGTTAACTACCTGATAAATTGACAGGAAAAATCCTTACCTTTAAAAACCAGCTTTTCTAATTCGGTGACAAAATCCACATTCCTGACCAACGCCTTTTCAGAAGCGCTATACGGACACCAGCCAAAGGTTAAAATTCTGTTGATCCCGCTGTTTTTCATCAACTCAACAACTTCTGGAAGAGCCATTTTGGGCACGGTGACAATGCCTATTTTTACTTCATATTGTTCAACCACCTCCGGTAAATTTTTCATCGGCAAGATCTTCACCCCGGCAAGACTCCTTTTTACCCGGCGAAGATCGATATCAAAAACACCCACCACCTGAAAACCGCGCTCTCTTAAATCTGGACAGCTACAAACTGCCGCCCCCAGCTTTCCCGCCCCCACGACAATAACCGGCCAGGACTTCGTGAAGTCCAGTATTTTCATAATCTGTCGTTTTAAATTGCTTACGTCATAACCTACCCCGCGCTTTCCAAAGCCACCAAAATAAGAAAGGTCTTTTCTTACCAGGTTAGAATTAACCCCTGTCCCAAAGGCAATTTCATGGGAAGAGACAGTCTCGATCCTTCTTTCTTCCAAACACCGGAGGTGGTAAAGGTAGCGCGCCAGGCGGGCAACAGTAACTTCTGGAATCTTCACCAGCGTTTTCATCCCCGACCCCTCCGTGGCCGCTTTGGTGTGTCTTTCACCGTAATTATTTGGAAAGTATTTCTTCCAGACTGACTTTCGTTTCCTTGCTTTTTTGCTTCTTTAATAAGCAATAAAGTTCCCCTGCTATTTCAAAGGAACTACGCTCCGTCTGAAGAATAACTATTCCCTCTTCTTTTGCTTTCTTCAAAGTACCTGCTTCCGGCCGGCGCCCACCGGTAACGACAATCCCGGCCACTCCGGCAACCAGTCCGGCAGGAACGATATTTACATGAGTGTGCACGGTAAACCACAAATCCCCTTTTCTTGCCCAGGCCAGCACATCACTTAACATATCCGAACAATGACCGCCCGTTACCTCTGCGTCATTCCAAAGATCGGTGCAAACTTTTAAGCTCAGGCGCCGGATTACTTCCTTGAGGGTCATCTCCTCATCACCCCTTTATTTTTCTCCTTTTTTCCTGGAGAGGTAGATCTGCGCCCTTAGCTCCACACCCTTTTCAATTCTCGACCGGATGGTTAACTTATCAGCGCACCTCTGAATATTGGGCAGGCCCAATCCTCCCCCGAAGCCCATCTCCCAGATATCCCGGGGAGCGGTTGAGTATCCTTCCTGCATGGCCAGGTCTATGTTCGGAATGCCTTTGCCCACATCTTCAGTTAAAATCATAATCCGCTGGGGGGTAATAAAAACTTTTAGCGAGCCAAAACGGGCGTGGATAACAACGTTCATCACTGATTCATAAATAATAACCATTGTTCGCCGGATAATTTCGTAATCCAGGCCTAAACTGTGCAGAATCTTCCTGATTTCCGAAACAGCTTCTCCCGCAATATAAAAATCCCGTTCGTTAATTTTAAATTCCAGTTCGGTACAACTGTTTTCCCCGTTCATTATACCTACCCCCCGGAAGCATTTCCCATTTAAGGAAGACAAAAATTATGCCCTGGAAAATCCAACATATAATAATTCTTCCAATCAGATAATTTCTTGCTTAATTGTTCCTTTTTAGGGCGGAGGCTGCTTACTTTTCTTGACAACAACATTCTGCTGGTAAATTCCGGCTTAAAGTATGTTACTATATGCACTTTCTAGTTTATTATGATATATAATTCACAAGTGTTTGTCAAGACCTCCCGAAGAAATTTTTTAAACCGTCCAGGAAGACTTTGTTCCGCTGGAAGAATGTAATCAAGACTCTGTCAAATCCAAATTATGAGGGACCTAAGATTCTCGGATTCTCGAATTTACTTCCTGCCGTGAGTACTGTTATATCAAGGACCATGCGTTTGGAGAACTCTTCGGATACTAAGGAAAAACTTAAAAAAAAACCCCAAAACGAAAATTGATAAAAAAAGCTTGACATTTGATTGTGAAATTTATATCATATGATTAGGGCCTTGTGAATATTTACGCATCCCATTCAACCTAAAAGACAGGGAGGAGGTTTGTTTTATAATGCGTAAATGGAAGAAAATTCTGCTCCCTATCGACGGGTCACAGAATTCCCTCATGGCCGCCAAATACGGGCTGGAGCTGGCGCAGGCGCTGGGGGCGTAAGTAATTCTGTTGCCCACTGTTCCTAAACTGAGCAGGTATTTCTAACCGCAGCCTGAGAACTATGTGGACAGTGATTACTTAATCCAGGAATACCGGAAAGAAGCTGAATACATCGTTGGAAAATGCCCAAAAAGAACTTTCTTTATCCAGCGGAACGCCAACAAAAACAATCATTCTTAGGGGAGACCTGGCCCTCGAAACCTGCAAACTGGCCTGGGAAGTAAATTTCGATTTAATTGTCATGGGCCGGTGGGGTTTAACGGAGATCAAGGAATACCTGCTGGACAGCGTCAGTATGCGGGTAGTCCGCCGGACCAGGTGCCCTGTTCTGGTCGTCCGCTGAATCCTCCGGGCAGCCCAGAGAAAGTGGTGATTTTATGCCAGGCGCCATAAACTTGATGGCAAACGCAACCCAAAGAGACAATTTTTTAAAGTAGACCCTACCCGCAACCTTGCTCCCGTTATAAAAAATATGGTTTGAATGTTCAGGTAAAGTACGTTCACGAACTGGTCACCACTGCCCTGAATGGTTCTTAAAATTTATTTTCTTGGAGGTGAGCTGATGAGCGACCAAAAAACTGGCGCCGTAATGGTGGTAGGAGGGGGCATTGCCGGTATTCAGGCCTCTCTAGACCTGGCCGAAGCCGGTTATTACGTCTACCTTGTCGAAAAAAAGCCGGCCATTGGCGGAACCATGCCCATGCTGGATAAAACTTTCCCCACCAATGATTGTTCAATGTGCATTCTCTCGCCAAAGCTGGTGGAATGCGGACGCCACCTGAACATAAAAATCTTAACCGGCACGGAAGTGAAAAGGATTGCGGGGGAGGCCGGAAACTTTCGGGTCACCGTCTTACAGCACCGGCGGAACGTAGATCTGGAAAAATGCACTGGTTGTGGAGATTGCGCCGGCGTCTGTCCGGTGGAACTACCCAACGAATTTGACACCGGCTTAAGTAAAAGGAAGGCAATTTACAAGCTTTACCCCCAGGCCACCCCCAGCGCCTTTGCCGTTGATAAGCGGGGGGTTTCCCCCTGTAAGGCGGCCTGCCCGGCCGGCGTTAACGCTCAGGGATACGTTCAGTTAATCAAGCTGGGAAAGCTAAAGGAAGCCTGGGCGATGATTTACCGGGACAACCCCTTCCCGGCAGTTTGCGGACGGGTGTGCACCCATCCTTGCCAGGAGGCCTGTTATCGGGGAAGGGTGGACGAACCGGTAAACATCAGGCATCTTAAGCGGGTTGTCGCAGATTTTGTGTATGATAATGGTGCGGAACTGCCTCTTCCCGAGGTGACTGGTTCCCGGGAGCAAAAAGTGGCTGTGGTCGGGGCCGGACCGGCGGGTCTATCCTGTGCCTACCAGTTGGTGAAGAGAGGATATCGGGTTACGGTTTTCGAAGCTTTGCCGGTGGCCGGAGGGATGATGAGAGTAGGCATTCCGGAGTACCGGCTGCCCCGGAAGTGGCTGGAACGGGAAGTAAGTTTATTAATCAAGCTGGGTGTAGAAATAAGGTACAATACCCGCCTGGGCAAAGACATCACGATCGAAAGCTTGCTAAACGAAGGTTATCAAGCGGTTTTTGTGGCCGTCGGTGCCCACCGGAGCATGCGTTTGAACATCCCCGGGGAAGATCTTCAAGGAGTGATTCCCGGGATAACGTTTTTGCGCCGGGCGGCTTTAAAGGATAAGGTAAAAGTAGGTAAGCGGGTAGTCGTTATCGGCGGGGGAAATACCGCCATGGACTGCGCCCGGACGGCCCTCCGGCTGGGGGCGGAAAAAGTAACGATTGTTTACCGCCGGACGGAAAATGAAATTACTGCCCAGAAAGAAGAAATTGCAGAAGCCAGGGAAGAAGGGATCGAATTCTTGATGCTCACCAGTCCGAAGGCGCTTCATGGAAAAAAGGGCCGGCTTACCGGCCTGGAATGCATCAAGAATGAACTGGGCGAGGTTGACGCCAGCGGCCGCCGGAAGCCTGTCCCGATCCCGGGCAGCGAGTTTTTTATGGAAGTGGATACAGTTATTGTTGCAATTGGCCAGCAGCCGGACCTCTCTTTTGCGGACAAAACGGCTGTTGCCAAAACCAGAGAAGGCACCCTTCAAGTTGATCCGGAAACTCTGGCTACAAATGTACCTGGCGTGTTTGCCGGCGGCGATGTGGTCACGGGCCCCAGGACTGTTGTAGAAGCAATTGCCGCCGGGGCGCAGGCAGCTGAGTCAATTGACCGCTACCTGAACGGAATCGATTTGCGGGAAGGGCGCCGGTTTAAAATTCTTCCGGAAGAAATTGCTTCCTTTCGGCAAGTCGAGGAGGTTGGCAGGCAGCCGACGATGTTGTTAAAGCGCATCCCTCCCGACGTGCGCGCGAAAAATTTTGAAGAGGTCGTCACTACCTGTTCCCCGGCGGAGGCCCGGGAGGAAGCCGCCAGATGCTTGAATTGCGGAGTCTGCTCCGAATGTCTGGAGTGTGTCCGCGCGTGTTTGCGGAATGCCATTGATCACCGGATGCCAGACGCCGAACTGGAAATTGAAGTGGGAGCGGTTATCCTGGCCCCCGGTTTTACCGTTTACGATGCCCGCGAGCTGGATTATTACGGCTACGGTATTTACCCCAACGTAATTACGAGCCTTGAGCTGGAACGGATTTTAAGCGCAACGGGACCTTTCCAGGGTCACCTGGTCCGACCCTCCGATAAGAAAGAACCGCGCAAAATTGCTTTTATTCAGTGCGTGGGCTCCCGTAACCCGCGGATCGGGCGTGATTATTGTTCGGCCGCCTGCTGCATGCACGCTTTAAAAGAAGCGGTAATCTCCAAAGAACACTCCGTTGAACCGTTAGAAAC
>DAISHP010000013.1:0-13631 GCA_036822475.1 Bacillota bacterium | reverse complement strand
TTGAGGGCATCTCTTTCTATCCCCAGAAAGCGCGCCTCCGCCAGCAGTTCCCTGATTTTCCTTTTGAGCTCTTCCTCTTTTTGGACCTTGTTTAGTTTGGCTGCTGCCGGCGCAATAAAAGTTCCGCTTCCCCTGCGGGTCGTGATGATCCCTTCCCTTTCCAGCTCCTGATACGCCCTGACCACCGTATTGGGGTTAATCAGGAGTTCTAAAGCCAACTGCCGGACCGGAGGGAGTTGCTCGCCTTCCTGGAGAACGCCGGTGAGCACGGCTTTTTTGATTTGCTCCGCAATCTGGACGTAAAGCGGGATGCCGGTATAGGGATTGACAAACAGCTTCAAGCTCAAGAATGCTCCTTACCTATGTCGTTGTACTAATATTATAATACAATGCTTCTTTTGTCAATATCATTTAGTTTTTGCCATTCCCGGATCGCCCGCCCCGAATAACAATAAAAACCTGGTTTCTCAAAAAAGTTAACCTTCCTTAACCAGGTTCTTTCTATAAAATTATTATATTTTTATGAGCAATTTATGGTCAACCAGATTACCTTAAATGGTGCAATCATTTTCTCGTCTGGACGGTGGTGCGCAGGGCCGTCCACATTTCGTCCGAAACCAGCCCCAGCCCAACTGGGGGACGACTTAATTGCAGCCCTGGAAGCCTGTCAGAAGGACAGGGCGGTCAGGGCGGTGATTTTGACCGGCTCCGGCAGGGTCTTTTGCTCCGGCGGTTTTCGGGGTTTCTACGCGAAGTGATCCGCGGCGGCCGGCTGGCCAAAACTGAACGGAGCGCGGCGGGCCGCCGTTATTTTCTTGCCGCCATGGACCGGAGAGTCCGGCCGGGGGCGGCGGCCATGGCCGAATTTTGCCTGGCCGGCTTGCCTGCTAAATATACGGAGCAAAGTTAGAAAGGCGTTTGAACAGTTTGCTTTGGGCCCGGTGCAGGCGCGATTTAACGGTTCCCGCCGGAATGTTCAGAGCGGCGCTGATTTCTTCAAAAGACAGATTCTCCCGATAGCGAAGCAGGAAGACCTGGCGCAGTTGGGGAGGAATTTTTTCCACCGCCCGCCAGACGGCGCGGACCGTTTCCTTTTCGATCACCTCTTCTTCCAGAAGCCGGTTTTTTGTTGCCTGGTAAAGAGAATCCGGATCTTTGGGGGTTGGCCACCTGGCGTTCAGCCTCAGGAAGTCGTAGGCCGTGTTGGCGGCAATCCGGATCAGCCAGGCTTTGACTTTCATCAGGTCATTTAACCGGTTGGGAAAGTAGAAGTGAAAGCAATTCAAGAACGAAACGAAACAATCATCCGGGTCAGCGACGCGGATGCGGCATCGCCCCAGAGGAGCTGCCCCTGGTGGGGGAGCGCTTCTACCAGGGCCGGGCAGCAAAAAGCGGCAGCGGACTGGGCCTGGCCCTGTGCAAGGAAATCACCCGGCTGCACGGGGGCACCCTCACTATCGAAAGCAGTCCGGGGGCGGGCACCACCGTTTGCGTGCGTTTGCCGGGGGAAAAGGGGGAAAAGGCAGGCCGGAAAAGTGAAAAGTAATTAACAGCGGAGAAGTAAGAAGTAAACAAGGAAAAACGTTTGGGCCAAGAGATGACAGGGGTATTTTTAAAGGGGTATTTTTTATCTCAGGTAATCCAATCAAAAGTGAATAAAGAAGAATGGCATAAACCTTTATGGATTTTGTTTCTTTTGCAGGCAGCTTAAATAAAATGTCCAGATTTCCGGCCGCTCGAGCAACCGGCTTAAGTTTTGCACGACCGGGTCGAGATAATCTCTATCCAGGCGGCCGGATTGCCGGTTGATAATCCATTCTACATCTTCTAAATCATGGGGTCGCTCAGAAATTATTTTGTGGATAATCAGATCCTCAGCAGTGCAGACCCTCACCATTTGTTTGCCAAACTTTACTGTTTTTGCCCGTTGGATGGCTATTTCTTCGTAGGGGAGCCGGGCAAAAATAAGATCAACGCGGACTCCCTCGTTGGTGAAGACGGGCAATACTCTGGTCTGCTGAACAAAGGAAAAGGGATCGGCGGGTAAAAGCTGAAAAATGTTGGCCAGCTTTTCAAGAAATTTCGGAATCTCTTCTTCCTGGCACAATATAGTTATGTCCACATCCTGGGTTAGCCTTGTTTTGCCCCAGAGCATATTGGCGATCCCGCCAATAACCATATAAGGAATGCGTTCTTTAACCAAAAAAGAAGTTATTTGTCTTAAGCTACGTTCGAGGGTATTCATCAAAATCTCCCAACCGGGCAAGAACGGCCCTGATTCTTTGGATGTGCCGGATTTTTTCCAGGTTCACGGCTTTCTCTCCCCAGGCGGGGTTGAGTTTCCGGGCCAGCTCCCAGGCCGCGCCGTACCAGTTAAGCAATTTTTCCGGGCCGGCCGACGCCTGGGCTTTTGGTTCGGCCGCTTCCCAGGTATTAAATTTTTCCCATTGCTTTAGTCTGGCGGTGAGTTGTTCCCGGTCTAAAAACACTGGCACCTTTTCCTTTCCTTAACCTTAGCCGGTGTTGTTTTGTTTTTAGTCTATTCTACCATATTCAATCTTTATTGTAACCGTTTTGTAACTACTAGGGAACAAAAGTCTGTTATAATTTATTTCAGCAAAGAAACGGCTTTTTGGTTTATTTTGCAAGTTGAAGGCAGGTAAAAACTTTTATGGCTTTTGCCATGAATTGGAGAGAGGTTGATGGACAAGAAGATAATGAGGAAAGCGCTGGCCTTCCTGTTGGTTGCGGGCAGTCTTTTGGGTGGCGGCTGCGCGCAATTTCCCACCCCGGGCGAGCTGATCAAGCCCCCGGCTATCCAGGCCGCGGCTGCACTCGGAAAAGCCGCTTTCGACGCGGAAGAGCTAAAGCAAATCGCGCGGCAGTTTTTGCCCTCCGGGGCCGTTTTCCTGACTTCCGCGCCAGCGCAGCCCACCGAAAGGACGGCGCCGGACGCCGGGAACCGGGAGCTAATCCAGGCGGCGGACTTGAACTCCGACGGCCGGCCGGAAATTGGCCGGAAATTATCGCCGGCTACCGGGTCAGCCAGGGCAGCGTCGGGGTAATGGCTAAGCACGGGGCGAGAGCAGGAAGCGGCCGGGCTGGTCGCCGGCGCCGGGGTTTTGGAGCAGGCGAGAAAATACGGCCTGGTGCAAAATCCGGTGGGCCAGGGGTGGGTTCTGAATTTAAACGACCCCCGGGCGGAACAAACCGGCCCCTTGATGATTAAAAGCGGCCCCGCCGCCGGCGTAACGGTGGAATTTATCGAACGGGACGGCCAGTGGTTGATTAGCAAGATTTATAAGAATTAGGCACAAAGGGATAAAGGCATAAGGCATAAAGGGACAGAGGGACAAAGGGGTGTGTTAAGGTGCCTTTTGCTTGTTTGGCGCAGGGAGGTCGTAATCACCGTCTTTGTTCACCAGAGCCTTTAGGCCGGAGCGGAAAGCGCTTTGCTGCTGCGCCCGCATCGCGGCGCGCCTGGACTCAAAGCGACCCAGGATTACTTTTAATTCGCCCCCTTTTGCGGCAGGAGCGAGGCTGGCTCCCTCCCGGGACTGCGCTTTAACGTATAACGCGATGGCCCGGGAATCGTCGAGAGTAACCGATAACTCATACTGGACCGGGCGGTGGAGCAAACCGTTAAAATAAGAAACGTTCCGGTCACCGATCCCCCCAAAGGCGTACCAGGTATAAAGGGCGCTCCCCAGGGACTTCAGAATCACCTTTTCCCGGGATTTTTCCACTAAATCCAGCCGGCTTACTTTATATACATTGTACTCGAAGCCTTTTTCGTACACCCGTACGACAGCGTAGGCGCAGGGAAACTGGACAGTGGCGGGCAGTTCCACATAGGGGAGGTTTCCCGTCCGGGAGCGGTTGGTGGTCACTTTGCTGCGGTGCATGTGCCCGCTGAAAACACCCTGAACATTTGGAAAGCCTTTCAGGAGTTGTGTAAACCTGGCGTTGTCTATTCCGAACCAGAGGTCCGGGCCGTTGCAGGGGTGGTGCAGAAGTACAAATACGGGCCGGCCGCTGCTTTCGCCGAGTGTGCCGGTCAGCCACCGCAGCTGAGCCTCGTCAATGGTTCCCCAGTCGTTGTCTTTGACGCAGGAATCCAGCAGAAGGAACCGGCAGCCTTGATAATCTACACTGGTGTAGGTGTTTTCCCGGCCGGCAACATACCGCAAGAAGCCCTTTTCACCCAAACCCCGGACGGATTTTTCAACATATTTGTCGTGGTTGCCGATGCACAGGTAATAGGGAACGTGGCCAAAGGCAGGCAAGACCTTGTGGCGGGCCTGCTTGAACTGCTGCTGGCTGGCAGCGTCGGTGAGGTCGCCCGTAACGACGGCCAGGTTGATCCCCCGGCGCCTGCTGTCGCGAATACACTGGCTGAATAATTCACCCGAATGTTCGGGAAGCTTGCCGAAGTAAATCTCGTTGGGGTCCCCTACGCTGTCTCCGAGGGCAAGGTGGGTATCGCTGAAAAGGGCACAACTGAAAAGATGCTTCCCTTGCGGTGCGGGCAGAGTCTGAAAAGAGCTCAAAGCCCCCCTGGCGCCGTTGCTTTCTACCTGGTACCAGTAGCGGGTGGAGGGCCGGAGGTTGTTTAATTCGGCCCGGTGAAATTCTTGGGCCCGTTCCAGGGTGAACCTGGTCAGGTTCCCCTTTTCTTCGCCGAAATAAATCGAGGTATCTGTTTTTTGTTCCGGAGTGACCCAGGTGATCACGGCGTGGTCGCTGGCCACGGTGCACAGCTCTTCATTTTTAATGAAGGTCCGGGAAAAAACCTGGCGGGACGGAACATTCATGTGAATTCTCTTTCCTCCTGGCGGCGGTTACCTTTTATCACTTTATTGTAAAAGAAAAGAAAATGTGCCGGCCCGGCCATTCCTGGGAAAAATAAAAAAAAGAGGAAAGGTTTTGGAAGCAGCGTCAGGCAACACGAATTTGCCGGCTATGCTGAGGCAGGCAAAAAGACGATCACGCCAGCAGGGCGGCCACCACGCCGACCAGGAAAATGCCGTCGAATACCCCGGCGCCCCCGATGCTTAACACGTGCGCGCCCAGGCTGCGCAGGCGGTGCAGGTTGAGCAGGTCGGCCCCGAGCAGGGTGCCGAAGACGCCGGAAATGTAGGCCACCGGGGCGGCGTTCTCCCTGGCCAGGAGCAGGGCCGCTGCAGCGGCGACCAGCGGGGGGATAAAGGCCGGCAGAGAAATTCCCACGCCGGGCACGGGCCGGGCCAGGGCCTGCGCAGTGATCGTAACGACCACCGTAGCCGCCAGGACGGGGAGCAAAGGTACCCGCGCCAGAAGGTACAGGCTGAAGAGGACGGGAATAACGGCGCCGCCCAGGTTGACGGCAATCACCTGCTCCCGGACCCGGGGCGGGTAGTAGAAAAGAAAGGGAAAAAAGAAGGGGCGTTCTTCCTGAAAGGCAAACCGCCGCCGTGAAACGGGGATATTGATGATCCCGCCCAGAAGGCAGAAAGCGAAAAGCAAGACCGCTCCCTGGGGAGAGAGGCCCAGCTTCGTAAAAGAAAAGGTCGCCACCTGAAAGAAAAGGATTGCCATTAAAAAAGGAAGCAGTAAAATAACAAAAATAAACCAGATTACCGGCATGGCAAGCCCCCGCTCATTCCTTTGGTTTCATTATATACTGAACGGCCTGGGGAGAATAGATTTTTTTTATAAAAAAAAGCCGCCTTACCACCTCTTTTTTATCCCCCTGGTTGCCTGCTCCACAATGTTAAAGTGTCCAACAGAAATGAACAGTGCCGCAGTATGCCTGCGGCACTGTCCTGCCCGGTCTGAACAAAGTTATTTCTGCCATTATTAATAATTCGTTGCTAACCGGTAACATTCTTTACAGTAAACCGGTTTACTTCCGTTCGGCCGGAAGGGAACTTCGGTTTCCTTGCCGCACCGGGAGCAAATTGCCGGATACATCACGCGTTCCCGGCTATAGCCGCTGCGGTTATCCCTTCTGTTTTGGTTCTTGCGGGCGGCACGGCATTGCGGGCAACGGCCCGGGTCGTTGAGAAAGCCTTTTTCCGCATAGAATTCCTGTTCCGATGCGGTGAAGGTAAACTCCGCCCCGCAGTCACGACAGGTCAGATTACGGTCCTGGTACATTTTAACACCTCCCCCAAATTTTATTATCCATCGATGTTAGGAATTATTATCCTCAATCAATGAAATTGAGAGAGGGAAAATGTACTACCTAACCTGTGGACTTCTCTATGGTAACACAAGAACAATGAAAAGTCAAAAACATTATTAAGCCATCGAATACCCCGGCCCCTCCGACGCTTAAAATGCGGAGAAAATTTTTCCGGAAAAAAAATTTTATTCTCTAAAGAGGATTTTTTTAGTTTACAAAGAAATGAAAGTGGTGTAAAGTGGTGATTAGTGGGGGGGATGAAAAGCATGTTTATGGGCGAATATCAGCACGCCCTCGACGGCAAGGGCCGGCTTTTTATCCCTGCCCGCTTCCGGGAGGGTTTAGGAGAAAAGTTCGTTTTGACCAAAGGCCTGGACGGCTGTTTGTTCGCCTACCCAACCGGGGAATGGGCGAGTCTGGAGCAAAAAATGCGGGCTCTGCCTTTTACCCGGTCTGACGTCCGGGCCTTTGTCCGTTTCTTTTTTGCCGGCGCCTGTGAGTGTGAGGTGGACAGGCAGGGCAGAATCCTTATCCCCGCCAACCTGCGCCGGCACGCCGCTCTGGAAAAAGAGGCGGTCATCATCGGCGTTTCCAGCCGGGTGGAGATTTGGGCGCTGGAGCAGTGGGAAAAATATAACCGGGAAGCGGCGGCGCAGGCAGAGCAAATCGCCGAAAAAATCGTGGACTTCGATCTGGGCATTTAGCGAAGGATATATTTAGCGAAGGGTGCTGAAAAAACGGTGGTGCCCTGGCGGGAGCAGGAGCAGAATCTTTTTCACCAGCCGGTGATGCTGCCCGAAGTGTTGTCTGTGCTCAGTTTAAAGCCCGGCGGCGTTTACGTGGATTGTACCTTGGGCGGCGGCGGGCACGCCCGGGAAATCCTCCGGCTGACGGCACCGGACGGTCTTTTGATCGGTCTGGACAGGGACCCCCTGGCCATCCGGCAGGCCCGCACCCAGCTTGCTGAATACGGTGCGCGAGCCAGGCTGATTAATGAAAATTTCGTTAATTTGCCCCTGATCCTGGAAAAACTGCAGATCCGAAAAGTGGACGGCCTGCTTTACGACCTGGGGGTCAGTTCCTTTCAGCTTACCGATCCCGGGCGGGGTTTCAGTTATCTGGCGGACGGCCCGCTGGACATGCGGATGGACCCGGTCGGTCCGGTAAGCGCCAGAGACCTGGTCAACCAGCTGTCCGCCGCCGAACTGGCGGATATTATCTGGCGCTACGGGGAAGAGCGCTGGGCAAAGCGCATCGCCGCCGCCATCGCCGCCGAAAGGGAGCGCCGCCCCATTGAAACCACCGGCCGGCTGGCGGAAATCATTAAAAAGGCCGTTCCGGCCCCCGCCCGCCGCCGCGGCCCGCATCCCGCGAAACGCACTTTTCAGGCCCTGCGTATCGCCGTGAACCGGGAGCTGGACGTTTTGGCCAAAGCCTGGAAGGAAGCAGTTTCCTTTTTAAAGCCAGGCGGCCGGATCTGTATAATTTCCTTTCATTCCCTGGAAGACCGGATTGCCAAGGAAACCTTCCGGGAATTGGCGGCGGGATGCAAGTGCCCGCCCGGAATGCCCGTCTGCGTTTGCGGCCGGCCGGGCGTCCTGAAGGTGCTTACCCGGCGCCCCCTGTTCCCTTCGCCGGAGGAGATCGAAGGCAATCCGCGGGCGCGCAGCGCACGGTTGCGGGCCGCTGAAAAAGCAGGTTGAAGGTTTGTCCGGTTTATGACCGGTTCTAAAGAAAGGGGAAGGTGAATAACATTGGTAGTAGCTCAGGAACAGCCTTATTATACCAGCCTGCCCAAAAAAAGCCTTCGGGCGCGCAAAAGAACCAGGGTTTACCGCCTCCCCCGGCGGGAGCGGCTGGTCCTGACCGGCCTGGTTCTGCTTGCCTTTTGCGCTGCGATTCTGATTGTTTACTTTTCCGCGCAGGTGCTTATCGCCGGGTACCAGCTCAACAAGCTGAAAAAAGAAATTAATGACTTAAATATCCAGACTCAGGCGATGACAGAAGACCTTGCCCGGCTGACTTCCCTGGAGAGGGTGGAAAAAGTGGCCACGACGAAGATGGGGATGATCAAGCCGGACACCAGCCGGATGATTCTGGTCAAGACCGGTCCCCCGGTTCCCGACCCGGGTCAGGTTTCCCTGGAAGACGGCCCCGGAGAAGATTCCGGACAGGCACCGGCAACGGTGGCGCAGGAAAAAGGCAACTGGATCATCCGGGCGTTTGCGCGTCTGGTGGCAGGACGGGGTAATCCGGGGCAGGGCTAAATCAGTCGTCGGTCATCCGGTTACTGGACCTTGAACGCCAAAGCTTTTAGAATAACCGCAGTTTCAAAGCGGAGGGCTGTTTTTAGTTTAAGCGGAGCATCGGAGCGACGCTGAACAAAAACAGCCCGACGGAGAAATCTGACGACTGCCGTCCGGAGGCCGGCGACCATCCGGGGAGGTCCTTGGATTGCCGCCGATGCTCACCATTATCCGCAAGCGTTTAGTCTTCCTGCTGATTGCGTCCGGCCTGATTTTAATCGCCTTAACCGGCCGGGTGGCCTGGATTCAATTCGTCTGGGGTGAAGCACTCCGGGAAAGAGCCCTGGAAATTCGGACGCGCGACATCCCCGTCGAAGCAAAGCGCGGCAACATCTACGACCGCAACGGCAAAGAGCTGGTGATCAGCGTCAGCGTGGATTCTCTTTACGCCATCCCCGGATTGGTCAAAGATCCCCGGGGCACCGCGCGAAAACTTTCCCCGGTTCTGGCCGTGGACGAGGAGCGCCTCTATCAAATCCTCACCCGCAAGTCATGTTTTGAATGGCTGGCCCGCAAAATGGACGCCCAGACCGCCCAAAAGGTAAAAGCGTTAAACCTGCCGGGGGTTTTCCTGGTGGAAGAAAACCAGCGCTACTACCCTTTTCAAACCCTCGCCCCGCACCTGCTGGGTTTTACTGGCATCGACAACCAGGGCCTGACGGGGATAGAAGTCACTTTTGAAAAAGAACTGAAGGGCGTCCCCGGACGCATCATCGTCGAACAGGACGCCACCGGGCAGGACATTCCCGAACCAATCCACCAGTATATTTCCCCGCGTCAGGGACACCACCTGTTCCTGACTATTGACGAAACCATCCAGCACTTTGTCGAAAGGGAACTGGATAAAATAACGGCCCGATACCGGCCGAAGCTGGCCGTCATTATCGTCATGGATCCGCGGACCGGAGAAATCCTGGCCATGGGCAACCGGCCTACCTTTAACTCCAACGAATGGCTGCAAGCTCCCCGGGAGGCGTGGGACAGAAACCCGGCCATCTGGTATAACTACGAACCGGGCTCCACTTTTAAAATTATCACCATGGCCGCCGCCCTGGCGGAAGGGGCGGTGAAACCGGAAGACCCCTTCTTCGACCCGGGCTACATTAAAGTGGCCGACCGGTATATCCGCTGCTGGTACGACGGGGGGCACGGTAGCCAGACCTTTGCGGAAGTGGTCATGCATTCCTGCAACCCCGGCTTTGTGGAGGTCGGCTTAAGAGTGGGCGTCCCGAAATTTTATCAGTACGTAAAGGCCTTTGGTTTCGGTCAGCCCACCGGCATCGACCTCCCCGGCGAGGCGGCGGGGATTCTCATTCCGGAAAAAAAAGCCACAAACCTGAACATTGCTACCATGTCCATCGGCCAGTCCATTGCCGTGACGCCCATTCAGCTGCTGACGGCAGTGGCGGCGGTGGCCAACGGGGGAACGCTGGTGCGCCCGCAAATCGTCAGGGAAATCCGGGACAGTTCCGGAAACGTGGTGAAACAGTTTAAACCTGAGCCGGTGCGCACCGTTTTGCCGCCGGAAACGGCCCGGCAGGTAGGCGCCCTGCTGGAAAACGTGGTCCTGAAGGGGACCGGCCGGAACGCCTTTATCGACGGCTACCGGGTGGCCGGGAAAACCGGGACGGCCCAGGTGGTGGGCGAGGGCGGCGGTTACGTGACAGGGCGGTACGTGGCTTCCTTCGCCGGCTTCGCGCCGGTGGAAGATCCGCGCGTGGCGGCCCTGGTGATGGTGGCCGAGCCGCAGGGGGGGATTTACTACGGTTCCCAGGTCGCCGCCCCCGTTTTTCAGGCCGTGGTGCGCGACACGCTGCACTACCTGCGGGTGCCGGAAACCCCCGGTCTGGAAAAACCAAAGGATCCCTTTGTTTACGAAGAACCCCGGTTCAAGGTGAAAGTGCCGGCCGTCGTTAACTACCCGGTTAACGAAGCAATTTCCAGGCTTGTTCAGGCGGGTTTGACGTATCAGATCCGGGGTGAGGGAAACATCGTTTACGGGCAAATGCCCGGGGCGGGAGCGGAAGTGCTTAACGGCACCGCCGTGATCTTGAATCTGGAGCCGCCGCCCCGGGAACAGCGCGGCGGGGAAGTAACCGTGCCCAATCTCAAAGGGCTAACCATTCCGGAGGCGGCGGACCTGCTGAAGAACCTGGACCTGCATCTGGAATTGAACGGCACCGGCCTGGCCGGTGAGCAGGACCCGCCGGCTGGGCGGAAAGTGCCCCGCGGAACCACCATCCGGGTCCAGTTCCAGCCCCCCGGCCAGGGTGGGGAACAACCCCCGGCATCTGCCGGGCCGGAAGCACTGCCGGCCCCTGCGCCCACGTCCGGAACCCTTCGCGAGGGGGGCTTCATGGAGCGACCTTGAGAACGGTCGTCGGTCGTCGGAAGCCGGAAGTCAGAAAAGCTGCCGTCCTTTCCATGCCGGATATAAAATCGGGGCTGAAATTTGTTCGCGTAAGCGATACAGGCACAGAGTAAAGCCGGAGTTCTTGAGGGAGCCGGACAATTCCAGCCTGGCCTAAGGAATAGGAGAACGCTATTTTCGAGTTCCCTGGGTAATCTTTTCCTTTGTGCCTGAAAACTTGTGCCTGGTATGTTAAATTATCCTCCGGCTGGTCATAATACCATAAAAAGGAAGAGTATAATAGACCAGAATTGGTAAATAAAGGTTGTTGCAATGTTTTTTTGCCGGTGATACGATGATCAATTGGTAGCGGAAGGGAGCATTTACCCTTGCTGTTCAGCGAATTAACCGCGGAGCTAACCATTTTGTTCCGGCAGGGCGACCCGGCCGTACCCGTGCGCGGGATCGCCTATGATTCGCGCCAGGTGGAATCGGGGGACGTTTTTGTCGCCATCGAAGGATTCCAGACGGACGGGCACTCCTTCGTGGAGCAGGCCGTCGCCAGGGGCGCGGCCGCCCTGGTGGTGCAAAAGCCCGTCGCCGCGCCCGCGTCCGTGCCCTGGGTGCAGGTTCCCGACACGCGCCGCGCACTGGCCCGGCTCTCCGCCCGTTTTTACGGCTACCCCGCCCGCCGGCTGAGACTGATCGGCGTCACCGGCACCAACGGCAAGACCACCACTACCTACCTGCTAAAGGCAATTATGCAAAGCACCGGCTCCCGGGTGGGCTTGATCGGCACCATTGCCAGCTGGATCGGCGAACGCAAACTCTCCGGGCGGCACACCACCCCCGAATCACTGGACCTGCAAAAGCTTTTGGCCGAAATGGCCGCGGCGGGAGTGGACACGGTGGTGATGGAGGTCAGCTCCCACGCCCTGGCGCTGCACCGCGTGGAGGGACTCCCCTTTGCCACGGCCATCTTTACCAACATCACCCAGGATCACCTGGATTTTCACAAAGATATGAACGATTACCTGGGGGCCAAAAAAATCCTATTCCAAATGGCGGAGCAATTTGCCGTCCTGAACAACGACGACCCCGCTGCGCCCGAGCTCTTCCGCGCCGCCCGGGGGAGGGTGGTTACTTACGGAATCAGGCAGGACGCCGACGTGAAGGCTGCAGACATTCAGCTGACCACCAGAGGCGCTTCTTTTCGGGTACAGACCCCCTGGGGCGACGCCCGGGTGAATTTAAAGCTGACCGGCCATTTTAACGTTTCCAACGCCCTGGCCGCCCTGGCGGCGGGCGGGGCCCACGGGCTGCCCCTGGCGGCGATGGTGCCGGCGCTGGAAAGCGTTGCCGGCGTGCCGGGGCGCTTTGAACTGGTTGACCGGGGGCAGGACTTCACGGTGGTCGTGGATTATGCCCATACGCCGGACGGGCTGGAAAATATTTTAAAGACCGCGCGCCAATTGCCCCACGGCCGGCTGATCACCGTTTTTGGCTGCGGCGGCGACCGCGACCGTGGCAAAAGGCCGTTGATGGGGGAAATTGCCGCCATTTTAAGCGACCTGGTGGTGGTGACCTCGGACAACCCGCGGACGGAAGACCCCCGGCGGATTATCGCCGAGATTGAAGAAGGGGTGCAAAAAGTGCTCCGGCCCGGGGCTTACGCCGTCCTCCCCGACCGCCGCCAGGCCATTGCCTACGCCGTCCGGACGGCCTCCCGCGGCGATCTCGTGGTTATCGCCGGCAAGGGGCACGAAGACTACCAGATCATCGGCACCGCCAGGTTTCCCTTCGACGACCGGATCGAGGCGGCCCGGGCCATTGAGGAACGGTTGGCCGGAAAAAAATGAGCGTAATGAATCCCGCTCTTAACATGCGGTATATAATCACCGGGCTTGCCGTTCGATTTGCCAGGAGCTCTTAAGCGACGGCAAACGAACGGCAAGCTAAACCCAGGCTGCCAAACAGGTGAAACCATGAAAACCATGACCATCGCCGAAATAGCAAAAGCGATCGGCGCAAAAATTATCCAGGGCGACGGCCGGGTGCGGGTCAGTGCGGTCTCCACGGACACGCGGACGCTGGCTCCCGGGCAGCTGTTTTTTGCCCTGCGCGGCGAGCGCGTCGACGCCCACGATTTTCTTCCCCGGGCTGCGGCCGCCGGCGCCGCCGGGCTGGTGGCCGCCCGCGCCGTTGCCGGGCTGCCGGAAGAGATTCCCGTGCTGCTGGTGGACGACACCCTCCTGGCCCTCCAGAGGCTGGCCGGGTACAACCGGGAGAAATACTCCCTGCCGGTGGTGGCCGTTACCGGGAGTTCCGGGAAAACCACCACGAAAGATATGATCGCCGCTGTCCTCGCCACCGCGATGAGTACTTTAAAGACGCCGGGCAACCTGAACAACGAAATCGGCCTGCCCCTCACCCTGCTGGAATTAAGCGATCACCACCAGGCGGCGGTGGTGGAAATGGCCATGCGCGGCCCCGGGGAGATCGACTGCCTGTGCCGGATTGCCCGCCCGACCGCCGCCGTGATCACCAATATCGGCGAGGCCCATTTTGAGCGTCTGGGCTCGGTAGAGTCAATCGCCCGGGCCAAGGGGGAACTGCTCGACCACATTGGCCCCGCCGGTTTTGCCGTCCTTCCCGCCGAAAGCCCGTATATCCGGGAGCAGGCCGCGCGCTGCCGCGGGAAGGTTTTCTACTTTGGCGTGGGCGCGCAGGCTGACCTTCGCGCGGTGAATATCCGGAGCGAAGGGCGGGCCACCCGCTTCGACGTGGAAATTAACGGGGCGCGTTATCC
>DAISHP010000012.1:0-13670 GCA_036822475.1 Bacillota bacterium | reverse complement strand
CCGGCCTTTTAAAGCCGGACGAGGGCGGGGTCTTCTTTCACGGGCGGGAAGTGGCCGGGATGAACGTCCAGGAGAGGAAAGCTTACCGGCGCCGGGTGCAGATTATCTTTCAGCATCCCGAGACGGCCTTCAATCCCAAATGGAAACTGCTGCGCAGCCTGGCCGAGCCCTATCGTCTGTATAAAATACCCTTTACCGAAGATTTACTTTTAAAGCAATTAGAAGCTATAGGTCTTTCTGCCGAGCACTTAAGCCGCTACCCCGCGCAGTTAAGCGGCGGCGAACTGCAAAGAGCGGCCATTGCCCGGGTCATGGTTTTAGAGCCAGAGTTTATTGTCCTGGACGAGCCCACCAGTATGCTGGACGCCATTACCCAGGCGCAAATCATCAGGCTTTTTCAGGAACTCCAGAAGGAAAAAGGGGTAGCCTACCTTTTCATCAGCCACGACCTGGAGCTGGCCCGGCCGTTTTGCCGGCGCATTTACCGCTTGGCGAACGGGAAGCTGCAGTGAGCAGCTACCGGTGCTCACGGCTTACTTAACTTCCAGTGTTTTTCAAGGAAAGGGAGTTTTGAAAACCATGCAGGGCTGGAAATTGGTTTTGTTCCTGTGTGCAGGATACTTCCTGGTTACCTGTTTTACCTCTACCGCCTGGGGGCAATCAGATGTGAACGTCCTCCCATTTGCTGAAAAACTCAAAAAGGAAACAATTGACCCGGAAAGACATCCTGGCCGGGAAGCTTATGCGGTGGGGGAAAAGCTGGCGCGGGAAGCTATGCGCAGGTACAGAGCAGAAAAGGGAAGTTACCCCCCGCGGGTAGCCGCAGTAGTATGGGGCAAGGAGACGGCGGGGAGGGAGGGGCCGATGGTTTCTTTTGCCCTCGCCCTGCTTGGCATTAGACCTCAGTGGGATTCAGCCGGAAAAGTGGTTGGTCTGGAGCTGATCAGTACCGGTGAATCAGGCCGGCCGCGCATTGATGTCATCATGGTGGCCACGGGCTTGTTTCGCGACCTTTTCAAAAACCAGGTCATCCTGCTGGACCGGGCCCATCGCCTGTCTCTGGCGGCTTCCTACCAGAGCATTACCTCGGCTTATCCAGAACTACGGGAGGCTTTGGACGCAGCCCTTGCTCCTTTAGAAAAAGCCGGGCTGTTTATGAAGGGGGATGAGCCCCTGGATTCCAACCACGTTGCCGGGTACTGGGTGGTCGCGGTGCAGAAACTGGTGGCCGCAGGCCACCAGCAAAAGGAAGCCGGTGAGCTGGCGGTGGCCAGGATATTTGCCCCCCCGGCAGGAGAGTTGGGTTCCGGAGTCTATGTGGTCGGGTCTGGGCAGGACCCGGAAAAGGTGGCCAACCAGTTTGTAAACCGCCTGAGCAATGTTTATTCCGAGACGGATTGGGGTGTGAGCCGGCCCGAAATTTTTAAGGAACTGCTTAAGGGTTGTAATGTGCTCTTCCACTGTTCCAGCGAAAGTCCGATCCTGGACCAGGACGACCTGCCCCTGGAGTACACCTACGTGCCGGGGCTGGGGGCGGCCCTGGAAAAATGGGGAGGAGAGGTAGAAGAAATTACCGGAACATCCCGGGGAGAGGTAAAACAATTTACCGGAACGCCCCGTACCTTGCAGGGAGTTGCTACCGGCAAAGAGCCAGGGCAACAGGAAGATTACCGGGTCCGGCTTGGCGAAAAGGGGGATGCCGCGGTAGTTCAGGAGAAACCTTTAACAGAAGTAAAAGAGGCGGTGCAAACAAAAGTAGAGGGAAGAGGGCCGGCGCAAACAAATTCCCTGGAGCTGCAAGCAAGTTCAGTGCCTTTAACGCCTGAAACGCCCAGGGCTGAGCCGGGGCCGCAAATCTTTGAAATGGAGCTTGTGCCGTTGTCGAATGCCCATTCCCAGGAACAAACTCCCTGCCGGCCTGCTGTTGGAATCCTTCTGATCCTGCTCGCCATGGGCGGAGTAAAGGAGTTCCTCTGGCACAGGCGAGAATTCGGCCAGATACGTCCAGCTGGTTTTTAAGGAGGATTGAAATTGACTCTGTTGCCCGGACTGAGAGATGTAATGCACCAGCTCTCTACCATCCTGCTGGTCCCCGCCATTGCCGTGCTCCTGTTCTTTATTTGTTTTGCTGTGGTTGAACTGGGCAGCCTGCTGGTGGAGTGCCTCTTTTCGAGGCGCATTGCCTTAACCGAGGTTTCTGATTTGGTGAAAAAAATCAAAATGACCAAGCACCGGGCAGAACTGGAGAGCCTGGTCAGGGAAAGTAACTTACTCCACCGGCAAAAAAAGGCGCTGGCCGCGCTGCTGGCGCAGGCAGAACTGCCTTTTGCTGCCTGGGAGGCTCTGGCGCGCAGGATGCTTACCCAAGAGGAGCTTTTTTATGCAAAGATAGTGACTAAAACAGATCTCGTGGCCCGGTTGGGTCCCATGCTCGGTTTGATGGCAACGCTGATCCCTTTGGGTCCGGGGCTAATCGCCTTAAGCCAGGGTGATACCAAAAAACTGGCCGAAAGTCTGCTGACGGCTTTCGACGCCACCGTGCTCGGCCTGGCCTCGGCCGCCACCGCATATTTCATTTCCAGGGTGCGCCGGCGGTGGTACGAGGATTACATGAGCATCCTGGAAACCGTTACCGAAGCTCTGCTGGAGGTGGGTAAAAACTATGGGATCACTGCGGAAAAGGAGGGCGTTATTGACTGCAGCGGAGGAAACAAATCCCTTAGAGGGAGCAATTAACATTGTCGACGCCATGCTGGTCTTCGCCTGCGGCTTGATGCTTGCCCTGGCGATTTACTGGAAAGTTCCGCTCATCCCTCGGGGAGAAAGAATCGAGTTAAAACAAGCAAGGGAAGTTTCCCACCTCCCCGAAGTGCGGCGCGACCTGCTGGAAACACCCGGGGAAGGAAAGGCTTACGAAAAGGTGGGGACGGTCTTTAAAGATCCCGAAACAGGAAAACTCTTTATGGTAACCACAAAACCGTGAATAGGAGGGTGAAAAAATGAGGAGTAAGAAGTTTAAACTTTTTGCCCTGCTTTTTGGATTATGTCTTTTCGGGGTTGTCCTCTTTAACGGGGCAGGAGCAGCTATTGCAGGGGACTTCCGCATCCAGATCGACGGGCAGGAACTGGTTGCGGACCCACCTTCCGTTTGGGAACAGGGAGGGATCATGGTTCCCGTGCGCGCTCTGGGGGAGGCGCTGGGACTAAAAGTAAGGTGGGACGAGGAAAGAAGAACCGTAACCCTGCAAAAGGGAGACGCCCTGGTGGAACTTACCGCCGGGAGCAAGGAGGTGGTTAAGAACGGTGAAAAAGCTTTCCTGGTTGTTGCACCCCGAATAGTGAACGGCAGGTGCTTTGTTCCCCTTCGCTTCATCGCCCAGACCTTTGGCTGCCAGGTGGGGTGGGACGAGGGGAAGCAACTGGCTGACGTAAAGAGCGGCAGGGTGAAGGAAATATCGCTGGGGACGCTCAGCCCCCTGGAGCCAACGAACATTTTAAATGATCTGAGCGCCTGGTACCGGATGAACCACCTGGGTTTTACTCATGTACAGCTGATCCAGTATGATGCCCGCTTAAACCTCGTACCCTGTCTTGCCGAAAAATGGGAAGTTTCCCCGGACGGAAAAGCTGTCACCTTTTACCTGGTGAAAGATGCCCGGTGGCACGATGGGAAGCCGGTAACAGCCGAAGACGTGAAGTTTACCTTTGAATACAAACTCAAGCACTTAAAAGAGCTGGCCCGGTGGACGGTGGCTGCGATTGAGAAAATCGAAGTCGCTGACGAACACACGGTCACCTTTTACTTAAAGGAACCCCTGGCCTTTTCTCTGTTCAAGGACCTGGTCATCGGGATCGGCATCATCCTCCCCAGGCACATCTGGGAACAGATAGATGAGCCCGAGAAATATACCGCAAGGGAAAATCTTACGGGTTGCGGCCCCTTTATTTTCGATTTCTATGATCCGGCCGCCCAGACCGCCTATTTTAAAGCTAATGGTGACTATTTTGCCGGTCGGCCAAACGTGGAAAGGGTAAAGGTAAGGTACTTCAAGAACGTGGATGCCCTGGTGATGGCCCTGAAGAAAGGCGAAATTGACGCCACCTACGACTACGCCATGCCCGTTCCGGCAGCATACGCCCCCGCTCTGAAGGATACCCCCGGGCTGGAGCCGGGTGCTATCCCCGACCTGGGGATCATGATTTACCTGGCCTTTGGCAAGAATCACCCGGTAGGGGAAAGACCTTTCCGGGAAGCCGTCTCTTACGCCGTTGACTACGAAATGCTGGTGAAGGCAATTGCCGGAGAGTACGGAGAGGTGCCGGGACGCGGTATCGTGCCGCCGAGCCTTCCCGGGTACGACCCGGTACTTCCCGGGTTAAAACAGGATCTGGCAAAGGCCAACGCCCTTTTAGACCAGATGGGCCTGAATGATAGAAATGGAGATGGAATAAGGGAACTTCCGGATGGCTCGAAGCTGCGCATCCCGGTTACGCCGGCCACGAAAAAAGGGAAGGAAACGATGATGGTGAGGGCAGCGGAGATAATTTGCGGCCAGCTGAAGAGGGTAGGGATCGATGCCTATATCGACCAGGAGGTTGTCGGAAACGAGGCCAGGTGGCAGCAGAGGGTCTGGAACGACCGGGACTACTGGCTCTACCTGGGCTATGCCACACCGGGGGCGGTGATCTACGATGGCGGGCTGATGTACTTTGTGGACACAAAGCTTTCCTTCGGGACGTGTGCCGACCCCGAATACGTGAAAATCTACGAGAAAGTCAGGTATGCGAAAGACGCTTCGGAATGGACAGGTGCTATTAAAGAGGCCCAGCAATACCATGCTCGGGAGCTGCCGGGGATGGCCCTGATCTGGGGGAAAGTCCTCTATCCTTACCGGACCGACAGATTTACCGGCTGGGTAATCCGCAGCGGTTTCGGCCCGGTTAACTACCAGACCTGGTTTAAACTGCGCGCAAATTGAGGTTGGCGGAAAGGGGTGCAGGTGAAATGCAGTTGGACTGGGCCAGCGAGTGGCATAAAAGGCGCCAGGAATATTTCTGGACCAAAAGGCTTCAAGAAAAGGGGATGAGCAACGAGGACTACTGGAACAATTACCCTGATGGGCTTTACGCGGAGCACCACAAGTATACCGGCTATCCAGGAGCAATTCTGGAGAAAATGAAACCTTTTCTTAATCCGCAGGCCAGGGTTTTGGACATTGGCGCGGGCGACGGCGCGTATACAGTCCCCCTGGCCAGAATAGCACAAGAAGTAACCGTAGTTGAACCCTCCCAGGGGCAGATCAGACGCCTCCTCAATAATGCCGGGGGCTTACAGAACATAAAGATTATTAACAAACGCTGGGAGAACGTAAAAAGAGAAGAACTGAAGACTTATGACCTGGTGAACGCGGCCTACTGCTTTGCCATGCCGGACATCAAAGAAGCCCTGCAAAAGATGCTGGACTGTACCTGCGGGGTCATCTTTCTCATCACTCACGGCGGCTCTTCTTTGGAAACCGTTTACTCTCTATTCATTTCCGGCTACCAGCCGCCCCCAGATTATATTTACCTTTATAATGTTTTATATCAGCTTGGGGTAAAGGCAAATTTAGAAGTGATCACCAGGCGCTACCTTTACCCCTGGAAATTGTTAGAGGAAATGTGGCGGCATAACTACGAGATTACTCCGGCAGAACTGGAGAAGGCACGAGCTAACCTGCAAGAAAGGGGGGAGCTTTTCAAGAAGGAAGACGGAAACTTGTGGGTGAGGTGCTGGTATAAAGACGCGGTAATCTGGTACCTAAAAGAGGACGCGGACGCGATGGGTGATGGTTGAGGCCAAAGGTCCAAAAGAAAAGCCTGAAGTAAATGCTCAATAAACGAAACCACTACCGTTGCTTTCTGGCCCGCCTGTGCCTTAAGCGGAGTGTTCAATCTGCGAAAATGGGTTGGGTTTGGGTGAGATCAAAATGATAATCTACGACAATGAGAGGAAAGGGATCTAACATGAAGCCTGGAAAGCTAAGGCTACTTACTTTGCTTACCTTCCTTTTGTTTGCTGCCAGCATCTTTGGGGGAGCCCTTTCCGCTTTTGCTGCCCCCGGGGTAAGTGTCCTGGTAGACGGCCAGAGTATTTCTGCCGACGTACCTCCTTTTATTGAAAACGGAAGAACCCTTGTTCCTGCCCGAACCCTGGCGGAGAGCCTTGGGGCCAGGACAGACTGGGACGAAACAAGAAAAACTGTAACCATTGAGAGCGAAGGAAAGAAAGTTGAGTTGCAAATTGGCAACCCCGTAGTTTCTTCGGACGGCCGAACAACCACTTTGGAAGTGGTTCCCCGGATAGTCCAAAACCGGACTTTTGTCCCTTTGCGCTTCGTCAGCGAGCACCTGGGGGCGGCCGTAAAGTGGGACGGGAGCACCAGCACCGTTAAAGTGTTTAAGAAAACCCTTCGCCCGCTGGTCTTGGGCACCGTCAGGAAAAAGGGATTTGGCACCTTAAATCCCAGAGAAGCTGATTGGCTATCTCAGGCGAACATCGAAGGGATCACGCACGTGGGCCTGGTAAAATTTACTCCTGATCTAAAGTTAGCTCCCTGCCTGGCCGAGAGGTGGGAAATATCCCCCGACGGCAAAGCCGTCACTTTTTACCTCCGCAGGAATGCAAAGTGGCATGACGGGACACCGGTAACGGCGGAAGACGTTAAGTTTACTTACGAAGCCAATCTAAAGCACCACTTTATGACTAACTGCAACCTGATCTGGGAGCCGTTTTTCGAGCGGGCGGAAATAAAGGATCCCTGGACAATTACCTGTCATTTCAAGCGCCCGGTAGCTTACGCTGCGCTCGTCGAAGAAGCCGGGAACTATATGCTCCCCAAGCATATCTGGGAAAATATAGTGGCCACCGGGGATCCAAGGAAGGCTACAGGTCAGGAATTGATGATTGGTAACGGTCCTTTTATTTTTGAACGTTATGAACCTGCGGAAAGAACGGCGTACTTAAAGGCCAACCCCGATTACTTTGCCGGAAGGCCGGTGGTCAGTGAACTCCGATACAGAATTTTTGATACACTGGACCAGGCCGTCCTGGCCCTTTGCAAAGGGGAAATTGACGGCTTTGGCACTTACTACGAATCGGTCCCCCCGGCTTACGCCGCGGCTCTGGAAAAGGCAAAGGGCGTTGCCCTGGGTCTCACGCCTAACACGGGGATTACCTTTCTCCTCCAGCTTAATGTACAAAAGTACCCGTTGAACCTAAAGGAAATGCGCGAGGCTATTTCTCTGGCTCTTGACTACAACCAGCTGGTGAAAATATTTGCCGGCGGCTACGGAGAAGTTCCCGGAAGAGGGTTTATCCCCCCGCGCGTCCCGGGGCACAACCCGGAAATTTCTAAGCTGGCGTATGATCCGGAAAAGGCAAAGCAAATTCTCAACTCATTGGGTTTGGTGGACAAAAATGGCGATGGCTGGCGCGACCTTCCAAATGGTGAAAAGCTTGTCCTTACCATTATTCCTTACGGTTCCCCAGACGAAGTATATATTCGGGCAGCCGAGGTGGTAGCTAATTACCTAAAGAATGTAGGCCTCAATGTCATCCTCGACCAGGAAGCAATCGGCAATGTTGACAAAGCCAGCAAGAAGCTCCATGACGATAAGGACTTCTGGCTGTGCGTAAGACGCGCCTACCCCATGATTACCCAGGTAATTGGCGGGCTGTGCCACTTTGTTGACCTGGGCAAAACCCAAGAAGGAATAGGCGCCTGGGGTACTTCCGACGATCCGCAACTACAAGAGCTCTATTTTAAAATGCTCTACGCCAGATCCGAAGAAGAAGCCCTTAAGGCTATTCGCGAACTCCAGGATTACTACAACCAGACCCTGGTGGGGGTTGCCTTAAGCTGGAACGAATTATTATATCCCCACCGGACCGACAAATACATCGGCTGGATTACCTATCCCAGGTGTCCCTTTAATTACTTCTTCTGGTGGAATTTAGAGCCGGCGAAATAAAACTGCAAGAAGAAGGAAGATTAACATTTCGAGATTCCTGTAACCACCAGAGCCGATAATACGGAATATGTCCGTGCGGCAGAAGTTGTGAGCTTAAACCTTAAAAAATATGGCAAAGAAATTGCCTTTCTGGAAAAATAGGGGGCAGAGTTCCTCCTGCCCCCCATTGCTAACGTTGGGAGAGAGGGAAAATGCCGTATTTTATAACCAGAACTGCCTGGTATGTGGTAGCTTTACTTTGTATTGTTACCTTGAACTTTTTTTTGGTGCGTTTTATGCCCGGCAATCCTTTGGAGCACCTCATTGGGGAGGAAAGCTACCTGTACCTTTACGTGCACCAGCCGCAGATTCTGGAGGAACTAAAGGCAAAGTACGGGCTGGATAAACCCATTCCCATCCAATATCTGACTTATGTCCGGAGCTGCTTGCGGGGAGACTTTGGGTGGTCCTACCAGTACAACAAACCTGTGTTTAAGATAATCCTTTTTCGCCTGAAGTGGACCCTGGTTTTGCTCCTCCCGGCGATTATCCTGGCCGCTATCTTGGGAGCTTATCTGGGGATCCTGGCCGGCTGGAAAAAAGGGCAGAAAGTCGACCTGATCTTCACCCCCTTGCTTTTGTTTTTTTACACCGTACCTACTTACTGTTTCGGCATGTTGCTGCTCCTGATCTTTGCCTTTTATCTGGATCTCTTCCCTTTAGGTGGAATGGTGAGCGGGGGTCTTTCCGGTCCGGCCAGGTTGGTCGATATCTGGCGGCACATGTGCCTTCCGCTGGCGGTTCTGGTTATCCACAACGGCGCCTACAACTACATCATCATGCGCAATGCCGTGGCTCAGGTGAAAACAGAGGAATATGTGCTCACAGCCTTTGCAAAGGGCTTAAAAGAAAGGCGGGTTTTATTCGGCCACGTCTTCCGCAACGCCTTGCCGCCGCTGGTGACAGTGGTAGCCCTTGATTTTGGCTTTTTATTAGCCGGGGCATTGCTGGTGGAGGTCGTCTTTTCCTGGCAGGGGATGGGCACCTTAATCTATGATGCGGTGGTCTCCAGGGACTACCCCATGCTGCAGGGGTGCTTCTTGATTTTAACCATCTGTGTGCTGCTGGCCAATTTCCTGGCCGATCTCACCTATGCCCTGATCGATCCCAGGATCAAAGAAGGTGAGGCCTTTGTTTAAAAACAAAATCACCGTTTTGGGTTTGAGCATCCTTTTGTTTTTCTTAATCATGGCGATTTTTGCTCCCTTAATCTCTCCTTATGATCCCTGGGCGCTGGGAATACCATATCTGCCGCCAGGGGGAGGGCACCCCCTGGGCACCAACGACATCGGGCAGGATCTTTTGAGCGAACTGATTTACGGTGCCCGCATCTCCTTGTTTATCGGTTTTTTTGCCGCTTTTCTGGCTACTGCCGTCGGTACCCTGGTCGGTCTTGCGGCCGGTTACCTGCGGGGAACCCTGGATGAACTGCTGATGCGCTGCGCCGATCTCTTTTTCCTGATTCCCACTTTGCCCCTGGTGATCGTGCTGGTGGCTTACCTCAAGCCCAGCATCTGGAACATTATTATTGCCATCTCCCTTTTGGGCTGGGCGGGAACGGCCCGGGTGGTCCGCTCGAGGGTGTTGCAAATCAGGGAAATGCCCTTTGTCAGGAGTGCCCGCGCCCTGGGAGCCGGCAGTTTCTATATCATGCTCCGGCACATCCTCCCCAATACCTTAGAGGTTGTTTTCGCCAAGGCTTCCCTGGCGGTGGCCGGGGCCATGCTCACGGAAGCAGGGATAAGCTTTCTCGGCCTGGGCGATCCCATTCAGAAAAGCTGGGGGATGATGCTTCACTACGCCTTTACCCACGGGGGGATCGTCAACGGTTACTGGTGGTGGTACCTTCCTCCTGTTTTCTGCATTTCCTTCGCGGTGTTGGGTTTTGTCCTTTTAGGTTATGCCGGACAAGAGGAAAAACAGGAGGTTTACCGGTTGCCTGGGATTCCAGGGGGGGTCAAGAGTCTTCCCCCGCTCCGGGCAGTCCGCAGTCAGGGCAGGAGGGGGTGAGAAGTGAGCGGAAGGAAGCGTTGTATTCCTGTTTCCTCGTCTTTGGGTGAAGAATAATCGCAAAGGAAATTCTCTGATGGTAAATGCGAGGAGGGTGAGCGATGAAGTTCTGGAAAAAAGCCTTCTACTTAACCGGTATTTTACTGGTCATTTTGCTGGCCAGCTTTCCGGCCGGCTGCGGCAAGCAAAAAGAAGCCACCACCCCGGCGGCCAAAGAAAAAGTAGTGGTGATCGCCCCCAAATACGAAGGCGACCACCTGAATCCCGTCCTGGGTTACGGCCGGTATGGCGGCTCCAAGTTCTTCAATGGATTGGTCAGGTTTGATGAAAACCTTAATCTTGTTCCGGATCTGGCGGAATCCTGGGAGGTTTCGCCAGACGGCAAGACCTATACCTTTAAACTGCGCCCGAACGTAAAATGGCACGACGGCAAGGAATTTACCGCCCATGATGTCAAATTTACTTACGAGAAGATCCGTGACCCAAACGTGGCCTCTCCGCTTAAGCCTTTCTTTGATTTTGTCGAAGAGATTACGGTGGTTGACAACCATACCATAAAAATTCAACTTTCAAAGCCCTACGCCCCATTTTTAGAAAAGCTTGTCGTGGGGATTGTGCCCAGGCATCTGCTGGAGGGGAAGGATATTAAAACGGCGGAGTTTAACCAGCATCCCGTAGGTACCGGCCCCTTTAAATTTGTCGAGTGGAAAAAGGGCGAGAAGCTGGTGATGGTGGCCAACCAGGAGTATTTTCGGGGAAAACCAAAGATTGACCGGGTGGTAGTCTCTTTTATTCCTGACGAGAACACCCGCCTGCTGCAGGTAACCAAAGGCGAGGTCGACGCGGCCTTTTTGCCGCCCAAACTGGCCGCAAAGGCCCAAAGCGAGAAAATCAAAATATATCCTGTTCCCACGGGAGAATGGTGCGGCCTCGGCCTGCCCTACAAAAACCCCCTTTTCCAGGATATCCGGTTGCGTCAGGCCGTTGCTTACGCCATTGACAAACAGGCGGTGGTAGACAGGATCCTGGAAGGTAAGGGGGAACCGGCCAGCAATTCTTTGCGCAGCAACCACTGGGCGTACAATCCGGAAGCGAAAAAATATCCGTATGATCCCGAGAAGGCGAAAGCTCTTCTGGCGGAGGCTGGCTGGAAGGACTCCGACGGTGACGGAATTTTGGATAAAAACGGCAAGCCGCTGCGCTTCACTTTGCTGTATGCAGCAGACGATGTCCTGCGCAAGGACATCTGCACAGCGGTAAAGACAGATCTTAAAAAAGCAGGCATTGATGTGGAACTGGCCGGCCTCAGCTGGGATCAGATTAAGCCCCGGATGGATACGGACGCGACCCTGTTTTTCTGGGCAACGGTGTATGACGTAGACGATCCCAACTACCAGCTCTGGCACTCGCAGTTTATCGGCCAGGGGTGGAATAACCCTGCCTGCTATCAAAACAAGAAGGTGGATGAACTTTTAGAGAAGGGCCGGGCCACCCTGGAGAAAAGCGAAAGGAAAAAAATCTACGCCGAACTGCAGCAGATTCTGGCGGAAGAACAGCCGGTTGTATTTATTGCCCACATGGACCACACCTATGCCGCCAGCACCAGGATCAAGGGAATAAAGGTTCAGCCGGAAGGCCACAGCGGGTACCTGACGGAGGGGTTGTGGTGGAACCTGGAGGAGTGGGAGTTGCAAGAATAAGGGATCTGCCGATTGTTGGCGAGGAGATGGACAATGGATCTGGGTAGCTATATCTTTAAAAGGGGGAGCCAGCTTCTCCCCCTCCTTTTTGGAATCAGCATCCTGGCTTTTTTGCTCATTCATTTATCACCGGTTGATCCCATCGAGGCCTGCCTGGGGAAAGAGGAGGCAAGCCTCCTCGCCCCGGAAGACCTCGCCGGGTTAAGGGCCTCCTGGGGGCTGGACAGGCCTTTGTATATGCAGTATTTTATCTGGTTAACCCATGTCTTTCAGGGAGATTTTGGCATCTCCCACATAAGCGGAAGACCGGCCCTGGCCGTAATTGCTGAGCGTATCCCGGCCACCCTGGTCCTGATGGGTACGGGGTACCTGCTGGTGGTTGTGCTCAGCATTTATATAGGAGTAACCAGTGCCAAGAGGCAGGGCACTTTTTTTGACCACACCTGCACTGCCCTCAGCTTTATCTTTTACTCTACCCCAAGTTTCTGGCTGGCGCTTATCCTGGTTTACCTTTTTTCCGTTAAGCTGGGCCTGCTTCCCGTCTGCGGAATGGCTTCCCCAAAAGCGCTCACTTTTTCCCTTCCCGAACTGGGGCGGCACTTAATTCTGCCCGCCGCTGTTCTGGCCCTGACCACCTCACCCTGGTATATCCGCTTTCTCCGCGCCAGCATGCTGGAGGTGCTTGCGCTCGATTACATTTTGCTGGCCCGGGCAAAGGGACTCCCGGAAAAGATGATTATCTTCAAGCATGCCCTGCGCAACGCCCTTTTACCATTTCTTACCCTGCTGGGGCTGGCCTTTCCGCACTTAATCGGGGGGGCGGTGGTGATTGAAACGATCTTTGCCTGGCCGGGGGTGGGCAGGCTGCTGGTGGAAAGTGCGTTGCGGGCCGATTACCCGGTGGTGATGGGGCTTACTTTTCTTTTCAGCATCTTTGTGCTCCTGGGAAACTTCCTGGCGGACATTGCTTATCTGTTTGTGGACCCGCGCATCAGGTACGGGGGTGAGGAAAATTGAATAAAAAACTGTATGCCGGCACCTGTTTTCTTTCCCTGGTTATTTTCCTTGCTATCCTGGCGCCTTACCTCTGTGCTTATCATCCTGTGGATACTTCTCTGGGTGACGCCGTTCTTCCTCCTTCCCGGGAACACCTCTTCGGGACTGACGACCTGGGCCGGGATGTTTTCAGCCGGTGCGTTTACGGAGCCCGGGTCTCTTTAGCCGTGGGCTTTTCGGTGGCTCTGCTCACCACGGCCATCGGGGTGGTTGTCGGTCTTGTCTGCGGGTATTCCGGCGGCTTGATCGACAACGTTCTCATGCGCGTTGTCGACACTTTGAATTCCTTGCCGAATATTATTCTTTCCATCGTTATCCTGGCTTTTTTCAAACCGGGAATTTTCAATGTCATTGCCGCGCTGGCCTTTACCAGCTGGACGGCGACGGCCCGGGTTGTGCGCAGCGAGACGCTCTCGCTGAAAACAAGAGAGTTTGTTTTGGCTGCCCGGGCCCTGGGCGCGCCGGACGCCTACCTCATCTTTTTTCACCTTTTGCCCAACGTACTGGCTCCTGCCCTGGTAGCCGCCACCTTTAGCGTGGCCCACGCCATTTTGGCGGAGGCGACTTTAAGTTTTCTGGGCCTCGGCATCCCTCCTCACGAGCCCAGTTGGGGGAACATCATGATGGAAGAAATGGACGACCTGCTGGTTGGTGTCTGGTGGACGGTTTTCTTTCCGGGCGCGCTGATCGTTTCTACCGTGCTGGCCGTAAATTTTCTGGGCGAGGGCTTAAAGGATGCTCTGGAACCGGGAAGGGGAGGCAAAAATGTTTAGACGCAAAGAACAAAGCATCTTGTTGTTCAGTGCGGCTGCTTGTCTTACGCTTTTCGGGCAGGGGTTTGTAGTGCCTTTT
>DAISHP010000011.1:0-14025 GCA_036822475.1 Bacillota bacterium | reverse complement strand
CAAATACGTGCTCTTTCAGAAAATCCCGCACCGTGGTCAGGGCGATGCGGGCCGCCTGGTCGATGGGGAAGCGGTAGGCGCCGGTGCTGATGGAAGGGAAGGAAAGGGAGCGGATCCCGTGCTTTTGGGCCAGCGCCATGCTGTTGAAGTAGGCGTTACGCAGCAGTTCCGGCTCTCCGTGCTGCCCGTCCTGCCAGATGGGGCCCACGGTATGGATGACGTAGCGGGCCGGCAGCCGCCCGCCGCCGGTGAGCACGGCTTCGCCCGTGGGCAGCCGCCCCTGCCGGGCGACGATTTCCTTGCACTCCTCTAAGATCTGGGGTCCACCCGCGCGGTGGATGGCGCCGTCCACCCCGCCGCCGCCCATCAGGCTGGAATTGGCGGCGTTGACGATGGCTTCGGTGTCCTGTTGGGTAATGTCCCCCTGCAAAAGGCGCAGCCTGGTTTTGCCGACGTAAGTATCCACCATTTGCCTCACCTCCAAGAGATATTTGCGGGTAATTTTAATTATTCGGCGGCTGGCTTTTCATTTCCTTTTTTCTGTTGATGGACGGCATCCATTCTCATTTTAAAAATTGACTTTTCTTAATATTGTCCTGTATAATTTAGTGAGCGCTTCATTTTGAAATTCCGTTTGAAAACTTTTTGAAAACTTTTGATCCAGAACAGGAGTGTTTAAAATGTCCAGACCACCAAAATCCCGGCGCGTGGAATTTTTGCCGCGGCTGACCTACTTTAAGCCGGCCGGCGTACCGTTGCGCGAGCTGGAGGAAGTGGGGCTGACCGTGGAGGAACTGGAGGCGATCCGGTTGAAGGATCTGGTCGGCCTGGAACAGGAAGCCTGCGCGGAAAAGATGGGGGTATCGCGCCCCACCTATCATCGGATCCTGGCTTCCGCCCGCTCGAAAGTAGCCGAAGCCCTGGTCGGCGGGAAGGCGATCCGGGTGGAAGGCGGCAACTTTCAGGTGGCAATGAGAACCTTTCGCTGCCGAAAGTGCGAAAACGTTTGGGAGTTGCCCGTCGGTCAGTGCTGCCGCGGCGAGTTATTGTGTCCGGAGTGCGGCAGCCCGGAGGTAGCCAGAACCGATCAGCAGGACCAGCCCCTTTTTTACCGGCCCAATGCCCAATTAGTTGAGGAAGAGGAAACAGAGAAAGAAGCAGAAGCGGTTCAACAGGAGTGACTTCTGGTGGAAGTAAGAAGGATGGTAGTCAGGAATATAGAAATAAAAAACAGGGCTCAGGCCTTCGCGGAAATCGCTGCGGTGGGGGCGGACGATCCGGGCTGCCGGTTGATGGCCCCGAAAGCGGTCCACCGCGTTTTAAAGGTAAGCGGGCTGACCCCCGTCCAGGCCAACATTCTCAAGCAGGAGATGCTGGCCAAAGGAGGGGAGGCGGCCGTGGCCAGGGGGGTTGTGGACGGCAGCGTGCCGGCTACCGACGTTCTGCTGATGGGAACGTTAAAGCAGTACGAGGCTCTGCTGGCAAAGCTGAAGATGCAGCCCTTCGGGCTTCAGCGGCTGGGCGAGAAAATCCGGGAAGCGCTGCAAAACCTGGAGGGGCGCCCGGTCTGCCGCCTGGCCTGCCGGGACAGGGAGCTGACCATCGGCGAACGCACGCTGGTCATGGGGATCTTAAACGTTACGCCGGATTCCTTTTCCGACGGCGGGTTGTATTTTGAACCGGAAAAGGCGGTTGAGCGGGCCTGGCAGATGGTGGAAGAAGGAGCCGACATCATCGACCTGGGCGGGGAATCCACCCGGCCGGGGGTTGTGCCGCCGACGCCGGGGTACGATCCCGTGGAGCCGCAGGAGGAATTGCGGCGCATCCTGCCCGTGCTGGAAAAATTGGTTGCGGAAAAGATTCCGGTACCGGTTTCCATTGATACGACAAAAGCGGTGGTAGCCCGCGCAGCCCTGGCCGCAGGTGCCCACATCATCAACGACCAGACGGCGCTGCGGGCCGATCCGCAGATGGCCGGCACGGCGGCGGAGTACGGCGCCCCGGTGATCCTGATGCACAACCAGAGCGGCACGGAGTACCGGGATATGCTGGGGGAGATTGTGCATTATTTCCGCGCGAGTTTCGAAATTGCGGAGCGGGCGGGCTTAAGCCGGGAGAAGCTGATCATCGACCCCGGTTTTGGCTTCGGGAAAACGGTGGAGCAAAATCTGGAGGTTCTGCACCGCCTGGGCGAACTGGCCTGCCTGGGCCGGCCGGTTTTGGTGGGCACCTCGCGTAAATCGATGATCGGCAAAACGTTAATCCTGCCCGTCGACCAGCGCGTGGAAGGCACGGCGGCCACCGTGGCCCTGGCTATTGCCGCCGGAGCGGACATTGTGCGCGTGCACGACGTGAAGGAAATGCTGCGCGTGGCCCGGATGACCGACGCGGTAGTCCGGCGCCGGGGCAGGAGTAGGGAATGAAGCAGTCGGCGGGCTGACGGACGAACGGCTTGAAAATTGAGGCACTAAAGCCTTAAAGGCATCAAGGAATGAAAAGGCCAGCGGGCAGGAACAAATGAAAGGTTTATTAATGTCAGCAGGAATTTTTTACTTTGCGCCTTTGTGCCCGTTGCCTCTGTGTCTGCTTTTTCGAAGGAGTGTTTTCTGACGGATCGAATTATTCTCAAAGGATTGGAATTTTACGGCCGCCACGGCGTTCTGCCCCAGGAGAGGGAACTGGGGCAGCGCTTTATCGTGGACGTGGAAATTTTTTTAGATTTAACGGAAGCGGGGCGAAGCGACGATCTTTCCCGGACGATCGATTACGCGAAGGTTTTCCGGCTGGTCGAAGAAATCGTTACCGGCTCCCCCCGGCGGCTTTTAGAAGCAGTTGCCGAAGATATCGCGGCAGCTATTTTGGAATGTTTTTCCGCGGTGGAAGCGGTGGTGAGGGTAAAAAAGCCGGCGGCGCCCTTGCCCGGCCACCACGAATACGTGGCGGTGGAAATTAAACGGGCCAGAGAAAGAATAAACCGGTAAGACATTTTAAACATTGTTTTATTTCACATATTGTTGAAATTTAATTACCGCCCCCGGGTAGAGATCGGTGCGCAGGTAGTCCTGCGGGTTCGTGCTCAATAAGCGGGCCACCCTGCCCTTGCCGGGGCCGGTATCCTCAATAATCAGGGGAACTCCCCCGATCTCGACCAGCCGGACAGCCGGTTCTTTCATTTCCTCCAGCCCTTCGACGACCAGTTCCAGTTGCATTGGCGTATAAAGGATCATTTGGTTTTGGACCTCCATCTCTTTTTTGCGTTGAACTTTTGTGTTCTCTGTTGTGCCGCTAAAGAGCGGCCAGGAAGATTAAGTTTTAGAGAGAAACGCGGCTTAAAAAACCGTTCAACTTCCTGCGGCGGGCTTAAAATTACGCCGGGTTTTTAGGGTTTTTGCTTTTGCTCCTCGATCATTGCCTTTAGTTTACTTACCGCCTGCCCGACGCTGCCCACCTCGTCGATCAGGCCGCAATCCACCGCTTCTTTGCCGATCAGCACCGTGCCGATGTCCCGGGCCAGTTCCCCGGTGCGGAACATCATGTCCCGGAAGGCGGCTTCGCTGACCTTCGAGTGCTGAATGACGAAGCGCACCACCCGGTCCTGCATTTTGTCCAGGTACTCGTAAGTTTGGGGCACGCCGATGACCAGCCCGTTCAGCCTGATCGGGTGAATGGTCATGCTGGCCGTCTGGGCGATAAAGCTGTAGCGCGCCGCCACGGCGATCGGCACACCGATGCTATGACCGCCGCCCAGCACAATGGAGACCGTGGGCTTGGAGAGGCCGGCAATCATCTCGGCGATGGCCAGCCCCGCTTCCACGTCGCCGCCGACGGTGTTTAAAACCACCAGCACCCCTTCAATTTCCGGGCTCTGTTCCAGGGCCACCAGTTGGGGCAGGAGGTGCTCGTATTTGGTGGTTTTGTTCTGGGGCGGCAGGACCAGGTGTCCTTCAATCTGTCCAACAATGGTCAGGCAGTGGATGTTGCTTTTAATTTCCGGCAACGTATTCGTCCCCAGTTCTTTTAAGGCCTGCATGCTCTCCTTGCGCTGCCCCTGGACGCGCTTGGGCGCTTCCGGATCACCGGCGCCGGGGGAGCCGGGGCGCCCTGGATCGCTTCCGGGTTCTTTTTCCGGCGGCTGACCGGGGGTGAAACCGGGAGCGTGGTCAGGATCGTCAGGGTCGGGCGGAAAAGGAAATTCCTCCTGGTTTTGGGGGCGTTCTCGAAACATAAGCCTCTCTCCTGCGCTGGCAAAATCTTTACTTTAGTATGAGCGAAAAACGAAAAAATACACCCCTGGCCTTGAAATGACGGCCGGCAAGGAGGAAAAAAGGGAAAAGGGCGGTGTTTTTAAAAATTGACAGCCGCGTGGATGCTTGTTTATAATAAGGGTGGTTTCTTTTGTGATTGCTGCGGTAAACTGTATTTTTTCTCCTTTGTAACCTTTTTTCCTGCCAGGTTCCGCGTTTTTCATGGTGCAGAAGAATGGGTTGCAAACTTTTTTGGCGGCCTGTTGTTTAATGGAGTATGGCAGCTCATTCCGAAAGGCCCGGCAGGAATTTCAGGCCGGGCCCGAATTTTGTTGGAGGTGATCGCCGGTATGAAAGTTGCCATGCTGCATTGGGCTTTTCCTCCCGTCATCGGCGGGGTGGAAAGCCACCTGGCCATGTTGGGTCCCGAGTTGGTTCGCTTTGGCTGCCAGGTAAGCCTGCTTACCGGTTCCGTCAATGGTGCAGAAGAGGTGTCTACCTGGCAGGGAATGAAGATTTACCGCAGTAATTTATTTGATTTGAACACCCTTAACCCGGCTTTATTACAGGAAAAGGCAAAAGAAATTTTTGCGGAAATAGACCAGTTTATTCGCGAGGAAAACCCCGACATCATCCACGCCCATAATCTGCATTACTTCAGCCCGGAACACGCCGACGCTTTGTTTGCCATCAAGAGCAGCCTGGGCATCCCGCTTGTGCTTACAGCCCACAACGTGTGGGCGGATGATTTATGGGCGGAGTTCAACGCCCGGGCGAAGTACTGGGATGCGGTGATTGCCGTCAGTCATTATATCAAGAAAGAGCTGATCCGGTCGGGCTACCCCGGCGAGCGCATCACGGTCATCCATCACGGCATCGATCTGGAGCTCTTCCGGCCGGATGCAGACAGTTGCGCTCCGGAAGCGAGCAGCGCCTTTCCCCGGTTTTCCGGGCGGCGGGTCATTTTTCACCCGGCGCGCCTGAGCCTGGCCAAAGGTTCCCACATCAGTGTCCAGGCGCTGGCGCGGATCAGGGAGCGTTTCCCCGACGCGCTGCTGGTTCTGGCCGGGACGGATAAAACAGTGGACTGGGGCAACTATCAGAGCAAAGAGATCGCCCAAATCCAGAACCTGATTGCCGAGCTCGGCCTGACTGAGCACGTTCATATCAAATTTTTCCCGTGGGATAAAATGCCCCTGGTTTACCGGGCGGCGGAAGTGTGCATTTATCCTTCTTGCTTCGAAGAACCCTTTGGGCTCGTGATGCTCGAATCCATGGCCGCAGCCAAACCGATCGTGGTCAGCCGCGCTGGCGGAATGCCGGAAGTGGTGAAAGACAGGATTAACGGCTATGTAGTTCCGAAGCGCGATCCGGAGGCGCTGGCCGAGCGCTGCTGCCGGCTGCTGGCCAATCCGGCCCTGGCCCGGCGGATGGGCCAAACGGGGCGGCAAATGGCGCAGAAAAGCTTCCCGAAGGAATTGATGGCCGCCCGGACACTCCACGTTTACAGTGACGTCTTATCGTCTTACCGGCGTTCCGGCGGTTTCCGGGACAGGGACAGAGAGCAGTTTATCGCCTGAAGAGAGGTTATTCTCCGCAGGGTGGAATAAATAAAAGCGAAGGCATAGAGGTACAGAGGGAAAAAGGTATAGAGGCACAAAGAGAAATGTACCGGTAATATTTACTTTGTGCCTTTGGGCCGGGGGTTCTTTGTGTCCCGGCTTTATTTGACTTCGGCTTTCCAGATTCGATCACCAATTGCCAGGAAAAAGGGGATCTGATGTTAGACATAACTTATTTTGCGGAACTGTTAAATACGCCGGTGTCGGTAGAGGTTTTAAAAGACGGAGAGTTGTTTGTAACCTCCCAGCCGAACGGGGAAATCTCCCCTGCGGCCCATAGCGGGTTGGGCCTTTATTACCAAGATACGCGGTTTCTCAGTTGTTTAAAAATCTACCTGGACAACCAGACGACTGTTTTTCTTTCTTCATCCACCAGAGAAAGCCACTTTACCCAGTTTGAGCTCACCAACCCGGGTTTACCCGGGAAAGATTCGCCGGTTCCCCCGCAGAGCCTGCACATCAGGGTTCTGCGCGTTCTGGACGGAGCGCTTTTGCAGAGGTTGCGACTGATTAACTTTAATGCGCGGCGGCTGGAGCTGAACCTGGAGTTCGAACTGGGGGCAGATTTTCTGGATATTTTTGAAGTCCGCGGGTATGAGCGGACCCGGCGCGGAGAACTGCTCCCCCCCGTGCCCGCCCCGGACGGAGTTCTTTTTGGCTACCGCGGTTTAGACGGGATCGGGCGGTATACTCAGGTGACCTTTTTCCCCTTCCCGGAAAAGATCGAAGTTAACGGGTATTTGGCCCGGGTCAGGTTTTGCCTGGGGCTGCCGCCGGGCAAAAAAGTTTACCTCTACATGCAGGTCAGACCTTTTATCCGGAGCAGGCCGAAAGCTTCTTCCGGAAAGGGCCGGTCTGGCGTAGCCACCTTTTTCCGCAGCGCAGTGAAAAGAAAGTACCTTGGTTACCGGCAGTGGAAAGAAGAATGTACTGCTTTTGCCAGTGATAATTTGTTTATCGCCGGAATGCTGCAGCGGACCATCACCGATCTTTACGCCCTGCGCACCGCCTACCCCGGTTTGGGGACCATCGTCCAGGCCGGGGTGCCCTGGTATGCGGCTCCCTTCGGGCGGGACGCCCTGATTGTAGGGTGGCAGACCCTGCTGATTAATCCGGCGATTGCCGTCGAAACGCTATATTTTCTGGCCGGCCTGCAGGGAAAGGAAAACGATCCCTGGCGCGATGAAGAGCCGGGGAAAATTTTGCACGAGTTAAGAAGGGGGGAACTGGCTTCGTGCGGGGAAATTCCCCACACCCCGTATTACGGGAGCGTGGACGCCACCCTCTGGTTTATTATCTTGCTCTCCGAAACGTACCGCTGGACGGGCGACCGGCAGCTTCTGGAAAAGCTTGCCCCCAACCTCACCGCCGCTCTGCAGTGGTGCCGGGATTACGGGGACGCCGACGGGGACGGCTTTATCGAATACGTCGGGCGTTCGGCGCAGGGCCTGGTGAACCAGGGCTGGAAGGACTCCTGGGACGGCGTTATTGATCAGGAAGGAAACATTCCGAAAGGGCCGATCGCCCTGGTGGAAGTGCAGGCCTATTATTATCTGGCCCTGTTGCGGGCGGCCGAAATACTGCGCGTTTTAGGCCGGGAGGGGCCGGCGGCAGACGCGGAAAAACAGGCCGACAAATTACAAAAAAAATTTTTAAAAGCTTTCTGGCTGGAAGAAGAGGAATTTCTGGCCTTTGCTTTGGACGGCGAGAAGAGACCGGTGATTAACCCCGTTTCCAACGCCGGACACTGCCTGTTTACGGGGATCCTGCCCGGGGAAATGGCCAAAGCCGTGGCCGGGCGGTTGTTCAGACCAGATCTGTATTCGGGCTGGGGCATCCGCACCATGAGCAAGGCGGTCAAACCTTACAATCCGATGAGTTACCACAACGGCTCTGTCTGGCCCCACGACAACGCTATCATTGCCTGCGGGTTGCGGGCGCTCAACTTGTTTAATCTGCTGGAACAGGTAATCACGGACCTTTTTGAAGCGGCCACGTACTTCCCCTACCACCGGTTGCCGGAAGTTTTCTGCGGCTTTACCCGGCGGCAGGAAGGCGGGCCGGTGCTTTATCCCGCCGCCTGCAACCCGCAGGCCTGGGCGGTAGGCACAATCCCTTTGCTGGTGCAGGTCATGCTGGGTATTTCCTGCCGGCACCAGGAGGTCCACATTCGCAAGCCGGTTCTTCCCTCCTGGATCACCGAAATGGAAATCCGGAATTTGCGGGTAAGTTCGGGAAAAGTGGATCTGGAGTTTACCCGCAAGCAGGGTAAGACTTACTGCGGAGTTTTAAAAACAGTGGGGGACGTGCGGGTGATTATTGAAACTTAAAAGTTTAAGGAAAGCAAAAAGCAGGAAACCAGGCAAAAACGTCGAATTAAGTTCCATAAGAATTTTCTTTTTTCTGACTTCCAGATCTAGAATAAAAAGGGGCTGCTCTCCAAAAAACAGAATAAATAAAGGCACTAAGGCACAGAGGCACAGAGGCACAAAGAAATAAAGTCGGAAATATTTTACTTTGTGCCTTTGTGCCTGGGAAACTTTGAGCCTGATCTTTAATTTAAGCTGGTGAGTGAATGGATTTTTCCGTGGAACCCGTCCGTTCCTTACGGGGTATTGTCAACGTGCCCGGAGATAAATCGATTTCCCACCGCGCCGTAATGCTGGGCGCACTGGCCGAAGGGGACACCAGGATCGAACATTTTCTGGCGGGCGAAGATTGCCTGGCTACCGTCCGTTGTTTCCAGGAGCTGGGCGTGCAATTCACCGGTCCTACAGAAGAGGACGCCCTGATCGTCCACGGGCGGGGACCGGAGGCGTTGCGGGAACCGGCAGATGTACTGAACGCGGCCAATTCCGGCACCACCATGCGCCTGCTGGCCGGAATCCTGGCCGGTTTGCCTTTTTTTAGCGTCTTAAGCGGCGACCAGTCCCTCCGGCGCCGGCCTATGCGCCGGATTACCGGGCCCCTGCAGGAAATGGGCGCTGGCATCTGGGGGCGCCGGGGCGGGGAATTTGCCCCCCTGGCCATCCGGGGCGGCGGCCTGCAGGGCATTCATTATCGGCTCCCGGTGGCCAGCGCTCAGGTTAAGTCGGCCCTCCTGCTGGCCGGCCTGTTTGCCCGCGGGGAGACCACGGTTGTCGAGCCGGCTCCTTCCCGCGACCACACAGAGCGCCTCTTAAAATATTTCGGCGCCGAAATTAAAATTACCGGCAACACCATTTCCATTCCAGGCGGACAGCGGCTTTCGGGGCGGCCGGTAAAAATTCCCGGCGACATTTCCGCGGCCGCCTTTTTTCTGGTGGCCGGGGCGCTCACGCCGGACTCCGAACTGTTCATCCCCGGGGTGGGCGTAAATCCCACGCGCACCGGTATTCTGGACGTCTTAAGACAAATGGGGGCCGACCTGGAGGAGCTGAACCGGCGGGAAATCAACGGGGAGCCGGTGGCCGACCTGCGCGTCCGGAGTTCGCCGTTGAAAGGCACGGTGATTGCCGGGGAGTTAATCCCCCGCCTGATCGACGAAATCCCCGTTCTGGCCGTGGCGGCTGCCGTAGCGGAGGGCGAGACGGTGATCCGGGATGCGGCCGAGTTAAAAGTTAAGGAAAGCGACCGCCTGGCCGTTTTGGCCGCCGAATTACGGAAATTTAACGCGGATCTCGAGGAGCTTCCCGACGGGCTGATTATCCGGGGCAGGCGCCCCCTGCAGGGGGCCGTTTGCCACAGTTTCGGGGACCACCGCATGGCCATGGCCCTGACCGTGGCCGGTCTGACGGCCCGGGGGCGGACGGTGGTGAAAGACGCCGGCTGCGTAGCTGTTTCCTTTCCCCGTTTTTACGACGTATTAAATTCCCTGCGGGAAAAATAATAAGTAAGTTGATCACATCCAAGGGCACAAAGGAACAGAGGGACAAAGGGGCAAAGGTACAGAGGAGCAAGGGACAAAGGCAAAGAGGGATAAGGCACAGGGCGAGTTGTTGTTTTTCAAAAACTTTCGGGAATTAAGGGATGACAGAAACGGTAATTTGCGATAAAATAAATGAGGTTAAAAAGGGAAACGGGCAGCAATGTCGAAAAAAATTTATATAACCATTGATGGACCTGCCGGGGCCGGAAAAAGCACTGTGGCCAGGATGCTGGCCCGGCGCCTTGGTTTTCAATACATTGATACGGGTGCCATGTACCGGGCGGTTGCCTTAAAGGCCTTGCGTACCGGTGTGGACCTTAACGACGAGGCGGCCCTGGCCGGACTGGCGGCCTCCGCGGAGATCAGACTGGTGGATGGCCCCAGGGGAACTGTCCGGGTCTTTTTGGACGGGGAAGACGTAACCCGCGCAATCCGGTCTTTAGAAGTAACCAAAAACGTTTCCCTGGTGGCCCGCGCTCCCGGTGTGCGCAGTGAGCTGGTGCGCCGGCAAAGAAAAATGGCCGGTTTCGGCGAAAATGCCGGGACCGGGACCGGAACCAGCAACGGCACCGGCGATCAAACCGGCCCCCCGGGCGTGGTAATAGAGGGCCGGGACGCCGGGACGGTTATTTTGCCCGAGGCGCAGTTTAAATTTTTTTTAACCGCCTCCGCCGAGGAAAGAGCGCGGCGGCGGCAAAAAGACTTGCAAGACGAGGGCCGGGAGGTGCCGCTGGACCGGTTGAAAAGGGAAATTGAAGAGCGCGACCATCTGGACAGCTCCCGGGAAGTTGCTCCTTTGTGCCCGGCGCAGGATGCACAGGTGATTGACTGCTCGCGGCTCTCTGCCGCGGAGGTGGTGGAGATAATTGTCAGCCGGGTTGGGGGGAAAACGGGTTAATGTTTTACCGTTTCGCCAGGGCCTTTTGCCGGATTGTCCTGCGCACCTTGCGCCGCTGGCAGGTTTCCGGGCTGGAGAACGTCCCGCTCGGCGGCGGTCTGGTTGTGGCGAGCAACCACGTCAGCTACTGGGACCCCGTGGCGGTGGGTTGTGCTCTGCCGCGGAAGGTATTTTTTATGGCCAAGGCCGAGTTGTTTGCGATTCCGGTGCTCGGCCCGGTAATTTCCAGGCTGGGTGCCTTTCCGGTCTACCGTTCCGGCGCCGACGCCCGGGCAATCAAAAAGGCCCTCCAGCTTCTCCGCCAGGGCCAGGCAGTCGGTATTTTTCCGGAAGGCACCCGGAGCCACACCGGTGAGCTGCTGCCTCCGCACGTGGGGGCGGCAATGCTGGCCCTGCATGGGGGGGTGCCTGTGCTCCCGGTGGCGGTAATCGGTACCCGGGGGATTTTCGGCAAGGTAAAGGTGTTGATCGGTAAACCCCTGAAGTTCTCCCGCACCGGAAAAAACAAGGAGCAATACCAGGCGGTGGCTGCCGCCGTGATGCGGGAAATTGCCAGTTTAATCGATAAAGCGCGGTGATTGGCATTGAAGGTAGTGGTGGCCAGGGGCGCAGGTTTTTGTTTCGGCGTGACCCGTGCCGTGGAACTGGCCAAAGAGAGCGCCCGCAAGCAAAAAGTTTATACTTTGGGGCCGCTGATTCATAACCCACAGGCAGTCAAAGAGCTGGAAAAAGAAGGGGTAAAAAAAATAACCCGGCTGGAGGAGGCTCCCCCGGGGGCGACGGTGATTATTCCCGCTCACGGGGTAGGGCCGGAAGTGCTGGCCCTGATTAAAGAAAAAGGCTTCAACGTTGTGGATGCAACCTGCCCGTTTGTGCACAAAGCGCAGGACCGGGCCGGTGAACTAAGCGCCCGGGGGGATCAGGTGATCATCGTCGGGGATCGCGAGCATCCGGAAGTAAAGGGGATCATGGGCTGTACGCAAGAGCGGGCCGTAGTAGTGGAAGGGCCGGACGAGGCAGAGTCTCTTCCCTGGATGCCGAAAGTGGCCGTTTTAGCTCAGACAACGCAGCCCTTGGCCAACTTCCAGGCGGTCGTGGATGTTCTCCGGAAGAAGGCTGGTCAACTGGAAGTATACAATACAATCTGCCGCGCCACCAGCTTACGGCAGGAGGCTGCTTTGAAGCTGGCCCGGGAAGTGGAAGCCATGGTCGTGGTGGGGGGCGCAAACAGCGCCAATACCCTAAGGCTGGCAGAATTAAGCCGGGGGACGGGCACTCCCACCTACCAGGTGGAAACTGCCGGGGAACTGGACCCGGCCTGGTTTACCGGGGTCAAAGTAGCCGGACTGACGGCGGGAGCATCGACACCGCACTGGATTGTAGAGGAGGTTTTAAGACAGATGAAGGAGTTGGGTGAAGTGACAGAAGTACAGGGAACTTTGGCCGAAGAAAAAGAAACGGCAACTACCGGCATGGCGGAAGAGGCAAGGGAAGAAGCGCAAGACGCGCTGGCCACCGCTCCGGAAAGAACAAATGCCCCGGCGGAGGAAGGCGCCCCGGAAGAGACGGGCGCTCCGGAAGGAGCAAGCGCTCCGGAAGGAGCAGAGGCAGCCGCGGAAGAAGCGAACGCAGCGGATGTCCCGGAGAGCGGTGCCGCTCCGGAAGAAGTTGAAAAGCAGGCTGCTCTGCCCGAGAAAACTTCCGAGGAACAAATGAACGAAGCCGTCGAGGTCCGTGCTCTGCGTCCCGGGCAGGTGGTCCGGGGGGTAGTGGTGCAGGTCAACAACGACGAGGTCATGTTGGACGTGGGAGCCAAATCCGAAGGGGTTATTCCTTTACGCGAGCTTTCTGCCTTTGAAATTACTTCCCCCCAGGAAATAGTTCAGGTGGGAGATGAAATAGAAGTCGTCGTCGTCAAGGTCGAAGATAATGAAGGCAGACTGCTTCTTTCCAAAGCCCGGGCGGATATTCGCCGGGCGTGGGTGGAGTTGCAGGAGCACATGGAAAACGGCGAGCCCGTCGAAGGTGTGGTGCGGGAAGTAGTTAAAGGCGGCCTGCTGGTGGACGTAGGCTTGCGGGCTTTTCTGCCGGCCTCGCTGGTGGAAAGAAGCTACGTGGAAGATTTAAACGCCTACCTGGGCAAGACCGTCAAAGCCAAGGTAATTGAACTAAACCGGAGCAAAAGAAAGGCCATTCTTTCCCGCAAGGCCGTGCTGGAAGAGGAACTGGTCAGGCGGCGGAAGGAGACTTTCGCCAGCCTCCAGGAGGGCCAGGTAGTCAAGGGGATTGTCCGGAGGTTGACCAGCTTCGGCGCTTTTGTGGATATTGGCGGGGTGGACGGCCTGCTGCACATTTCCGAAATGGCCTGGTACCGGATCAATCATCCCTCCGAAGTGCTGAAGGTGGGGGATGAAATAGAGGTGATGATTTTAAGGGTAGATCCGGAGAACGAGAAGATCTCTCTGGGATTAAAGCAGGTTTTACCCAATCCCTGGGACAGGGTGGAGGAAAAGTACCCGGTCGGGAGCATTGTTAAAGCGAAGGTCGTCCGGCTGGCCTCTTTTGGAGCGTTTGTCCAGCTGGAGCCCGGAGTGGAAGGACTCGTGCACATTTCCCACCTGGCCGACTATCACGTCGGGACTCCCGACGAGGTAGTGCAGGAAGGAGAAGAAATCGAGGTCAAGGTTTTAAACGTCGACCCGGCGGAAAAGCGCATCCGGCTCTCGATGCGAGAGGCAAATTACGAAGCGCGCAAACAAAAAAATCAAAAACCCCGGCCGAAAGAAAATAACGGCAATGTAACGATCGGGGAGGTAGTGGGGGATATTTTAGAGGAAACGAAGAACAGTTTGGGGTAGGAAGGTAAAAAGGCCCAGAGGCACAAAGGCAAAAAGGGGCAAAGATCCAAAGGCCCCAGAGGCACAAAGGCACAAAGAGGCGAAGGCACAAAGGCACAAAGGAGCTAAAAAAAGCGCAGGAAGGTAAAGGGACAGATCGAGAAGGGAATAGTAAAAACGGCTTCACAGCCGTTTTTTTTATTTTCTGCACAGAACGAACGCTTTCCTGGGGGAACCCCCCTAAAAAATAGCATTCTGCCCTTCCTTACTATCGGGCTCCTCAAAAACATATTAGCTCCGTGCCTGGACACATTGTGCCTTTATCTCTTCATGCCCCCGTGTCGTACCTTTGGACCCATGATACTTTTTCCTATATTTTATCCCTCTGTGCCTTTATGCCTGTGTACTCTGCCCTTTCTGCATATTTTTCCGGGAAAAGGGCAGTCTAAAATTAAAATTTCGGGGGGCAGGAGGGTAAAAGATGACGCGCTTTCCCATTGGTTTAATTATTCTGGTA
>DAISHP010000010.1:0-14054 GCA_036822475.1 Bacillota bacterium | reverse complement strand
CCCGACCACTTCTTTTTTGGCAATAATAACGTAGTCCTTACCGTTGGGGAAGGCGTCGAGATTAAGCCGGCAGGCCTCTTTTAACAGCCTTTTGACCCGGTTGCGGACAACCGCCTTGCCGACTTTTTTACTGACGGAAAAACCAAACCTTTTTTCCCGGTCCTTTTTGTTATACATGTAAAGGATCAGGCCGCGGTCAGCGGCAGAAGCGCCCCTTGCGTAAGTCCTCCGGAAATCCCTGTTTTGTTTGACAATTTTAATTCCGGACACCCCGACCTTCCCAATTAGAAAAGGCCACTGTCGTGAGCGGCCTTACGCTGTTAATCTTTTTCTTCCTTTCAGCCGCCTTCTCTTAATTACCTTGCGGCCCGCCCGGGTGGACATCCGCTTTAAAAAACCGTGCATCTTTTTACGCTTTCTTTTTTTCGGCTGGTAAGTCCTTTTCAAAACCTTCACCCTTTCGAAATCCCGTTTAACCCTCTTTAAGATTATATAGTAAAGGAGACAGTCAAGTCAAGGAAAAGCTTCCCTCGTAATTTGCCCGGTTTTCTTTAATCCCCAAAGAAAATGTCTGTTGATAAGTCCCTCTTAATTTGCTATTATTGATTTACCGCCTACGTTGTAGATAAGCTGTGGAGGGTTTTTAAGGAAAATGACCCGCTACCAGTTGAAGGAAATCTGGCAAAAGATACTTGCTACTCTAGAGCCCCGCCTGAGTAAACATTCCTACGAAACCTGGATTATGTCCCTGCAGCCCCTGGGATACTCTAATCACACAATTTTCTTTACGGTGCCCGATTCCTTTACCCGGGACTGGGTGGTCAACCACTACGGCCAGCTAATTAAAACAATTATTAGAGGCCTGATTAATGAAGATGTGCAGTTAGAATTTTTACTCAACGAAGAAATTCCGGAATCACTCCTTAACCGCTTGCAAAACTCTTCCCCGGAAGAAAAACTTTTGGAAAACGTCCAGCTGCACCCCCGGTACACATTTGAAACCTTTGTCGTCGGCAACAGCAACCGTTTTGCCCACGCGGCCTGCATGGCGGTGGCCGAGTCGCCCGCCGCCGCCTACAATCCCCTTTTTATCTACGGCGGCGTAGGCCTGGGCAAGACCCACCTGATGCACGCCATCGGTCATTACATTAGAAAAAACAGTAGTCACAAGGTTGTTTACGTCACAACTGAAAAATTTACCAACGACCTGATTAGCGCCATCAGGGAAGACGATACGGAGGAATTCCGCAGCAAATACCGGAGTATAGACGTTTTGCTGGTCGACGACATTCAGTTTCTGGCGAAAAAAGAACGGACCCAGGAAGAATTTTTCCACACTTTCAACACCTTATACGAAGCCAACAGACAGATCATCATTTCCAGCGACAGACCCCCGCGCGACATTCCAACCTTAGAGGACAGACTCCGCTCCCGGTTCGAGTGGGGCTTAATTACCGATATTCAGCCGCCAGACCTGGAAACGCGCATCGCCATCCTGCAAAAAAAGGCCCAACTGGAAAATCTGGAAATACCTTTAGATACTCTGGCTTATATTGCCGGTGAAATCGATTCAAACATCCGGGAACTGGAGGGTGCGTTAATTAAACTGATTGCCTATGCATCCCTGTACAATTGCGAAATGAGCTGCGAGGTGGCCAGGGAGGCCCTGAAAGACTATTTATCAAAAAGTGCAAAGCCAAAGCAAATCAACATTTCCCTGATCCAAAAGGTTGTTGCTGAACGTTACAGCCTTCGCCCGGAAGATTTACGTTCCAAGAAGCGGACCAGGGAGATCGCCTTCCCCAGACAGGTAGCCATGTACCTTGCCCGCAAGTTGCTCGACGCTTCTTTACCCAAAATCGGAGAAGAATTTGGCGGGCGCGATCATTCCACCGTAGTGCACGCCATTGAAAAAATAACGGAGCAAATCAAAACAGACTACGCTTTACAAACGATCATTGCGGAACTCGAAGAAAAGATTAAACAATAAATCAAGAAAATGTCCACAACCTGTAAACAACAAAAAATCCTCTTTTTACCGGCCGGACCAGTTTATCCACAGAATCAAAAGCGCCTACGGTGAAAACTCTTTATTGAATCATGATCTTCTTGTTAATCTCGAAAGGGTGTGTTGCCGCGGTGAACTTTACGACTACGAAATCCAACCTGCTGCATGCGGTGCAGACTGTTTACCGGTCAAGCCAGGCGAAGGCATCCCTGCCTATTCTGGGAAGTATTTTATTTAAAGCCCAGGCTGGGGAATTAAGCACCACCTCCACCGATATCGACTTGACTCTGCAATGCAAGGTAAATGTGGAAGTTATCCAGGAAGGTGCAATTTGTCTGCCGGCGCGCCAGATTATGGACATTGTGCGCTGCCTTCCCGACGCGGTCATCCAGCTGGAAAACGACGAGACGACCAACAGCGTGAAAATCCTTTATAATGATTCACAGATCAACATTAAGGGCTATCCCCCCGATCAGTTTCCCGCCTTGCCGGAAGTAACCGAACAGATATCGTTTGAGCTGGCGCAGGGGTTGTTAAAGGAAATGATCAGGCAAACCATTTACGCCGTATCAACGGACAGAACGAGACCGCTTTTTACAGGGGTCTTATTTGAAAACGAGGACCAAAAATTCAGGCTGGTGGCCACCGACACGCACCGCCTCGCCCTGCGGGAAACAGAAGTGGACGCTGAGCGGTTCAGCAACGTGATCGTCCCGGGCGGCGCCCTTTCCGAACTGGTTAGAATCATGCGCGGCGAGGACGAACCGGTCCAGGTAAAAATCAGTAAAAGTCACATTTCATTTGCCATGCAGGGTGCGCTGTTGATTTCCCGGCTGATTGCCGGCCAGTTTCCTGCTTACCGGCAGATTATCCCGCATAATTTTTCCGCCCGCCTGACGATGAATACGCTTGAATTAAGTAACGCTCTGGCCCGGGCCGCCCTTTTAATTGAAGAGGAAATTCCAATTTTGCGCTTTAACCTGGAGGAGGGGCAGACACTTATTTCCGTAAGTACACCTTCCGGGTGGATTAAAGAAAATTTAAAGGCCAATTATACAGGAGATCCCATGGAAATTTTCTTTAACGCCCGCTATTTAATGGAAACCCTGCGCCCCATTCCTACCGAGGAAGTGACGATTAATTTTACCAGCCCGCTCTCCGCAGCGATCATTCAGCCGACCGGAAAAGATGAGTACCTGGCGCTTCTACTGCCGGCCCGGCCGAAAAGCGATGAATAAGACGAAAAGAGAGGGGATTGAAGCGTGTTTTTACACCTGGGCAGAGATATTATGGTTGCCAAAGGGGATGTCATTATGATTCTTGACTACCGGGCGAATCTTAAAACGTCGCCCAATGGAAACGTCTTTGTCCGCAACCTTGCCGGGAAAGGTAAGGAGAAATCCTGGGTGATTACCTCCAGGGATATTTTTATTTCCCCGATTTCCAGCAGTACACTCAAAAAGCGGGCAGAGAGCTTTTTTTAGATTTTGTTTTTTAAGCAATTGTGATAAAATTATTTTAGTGGTCCAACCAAAAAATTAAGCCGCCGGCCCCTTAGGCGGCTTTATCGTGGTTTTTTAAGTCAAGGAGGGTCAGGCCTTGAAAAGAAGTAGTTATGACGTAGAAGAAATCCAGGTTTTAGAAGGACTGGAGGCGGTCCGCCTGCGGCCGGGGATGTACGTGGGCAGCACCAGCGCCAGAGGCCTGCACCACCTGGTTTACGAAGTGGTCGACAACAGTATCGATGAAGCAATGGCGGGTTTTTGCAATTACGTGGAAGTTGTCGTCCACCGGGACAACAGCGTTACCGTCGTTGACAACGGCCGCGGCATCCCGGTCGGAATTCATCCTAAAACCGGCCTCCCGGCGCTCACCACCGTTTTGACCATGCTGCACGCCGGCGGAAAATTCGGCGGGAAGGGTTATAAGGTTTCGGGCGGTTTACATGGGGTGGGCGTTTCGGTGGTCAATGCCCTTTCCGCATGGCTGGAGGTGGAGGTGCAAAGGGAAGGCCGACTTTACCGGCAGCGCTTTGAGCGGGGGGTTCCCGTAACCCCTCTGGAAGATGCAGGCGAAAAAGATCGAAACGGCACCAGAGTTACCTTTAAACCTGATCCGGAAATTTTTGAAGAGACTGTCTTTAGCGCAGAAACCATCATGCAGCGGCTCAGGGAGTTGTCGTTTTTAAATAAAGGCTTAAAAATTGTCTTCCGGGATGAAAGGACGGACCAGCAGGTCAGTTTCCAGTACAGCGGGGGCATTCAGGATTTTGTAAGCTACCTCAATAAAAACAAGGCCGTTTTGCACCCGCCGGTTTACTTCCACCAGCAAAAGGACGACGTCAGCGTGGAAGTGGCCCTGCAGTATACCGACGGCTACGTAGAAAGCCTGTTTTCTTACGCCAACAATATTCATACCACCGACGGAGGCACCCACGAGGCAGGCTTTAAAAGCGCCTTGACGAGGGTGATTAACGATTACGGAAGAAAGTACAACCTTTTAAAGAACGGCACGCCGCCGCTGACCGGGGAGGATATCCGGGAAGGCCTGACGGCGGTGCTCAGCGTAAAAGTCCCGGACCCGCAGTTTGAAGGGCAAACCAAAACCAAGCTGGGTAACAGCATCGTCAGAAGTATTGTTGACTCAACGGTCAGCGAGGAATTGTCCACCTACCTGGAGGAAAACCCGGTAGTGGCAAAGCGGATTATTGAAAAGGTGATCAATGCTGCCCGGGCCCGGGAGGCGGCGCGGAAAGCAAGGGAATTAACCAGGCGCAAGACGGCTCTGGAAAACTCCACCTTACCGGGAAAGCTGGCCGATTGTTCCGAGCGCGACCCGCGCTTTTCGGAAATTTACCTGGTGGAGGGGGATTCCGCCGGCGGTTCGGCGAAAAGCGGACGGGACAGGCGTTTCCAGGCGATCCTGCCGCTGCGCGGCAAAATCCTCAATGTAGAAAAGGCCCGGATGGATAAGATCCTGGCCAATGAGGAGATCAGGGCTTTAATTACTGCCCTCGGCACCGGAATCGGCGACGAGTTTGATCTTTCTAAGGCAAGGTACCACCGGATCGTCATAATGAGCGACGCGGATATCGACGGCGCCCACATCAGAACGCTGCTGCTGACTTTTTTATACCGGTATATGCGGCAGCTTATTGAGGCCGGCTACGTTTACATCGCCCAGCCGCCGCTTTACCAGGTCATTAAAGGAAAAACTTCCCACTATGCTTACAGCGACCACGAACTGGAGAACTTATTAAAAACAATCGGCAGAAACGGCGTGGTGATCAAGCGGTACAAAGGACTGGGGGAAATGAACCCCGAACAGCTCTGGGAAACAACCATGAACCCGGAGAAAAGGACGATGCTCCAGGTGACGCTAAAAGACGCCATTGAAGCAGACATGCTCTTTTCCATGCTGATGGGCGACCAGGTGGAGCCGCGGCGTGATTTCATTCAGGAAAACGCCCGGTTTGTCCGCAATCTGGATGTGTAGTTTTTTAAGGAGGAGCTCAGTTTGGCTGTAGAACCCGGCAAAATCATTCCTGTCGATATCAACGAGGAGATGAAAAACTCCTACCTGGATTACGCCATGAGCGTAATTGTCGGGCGCGCCCTGCCCGACGTGCGGGATGGGTTGAAGCCTGTCCACCGGCGGATTATTTACGGGATGCACGAACTGGGGATGACCCCGGATAAACCCCACCGGAAAAGCGCCAACGTGGTTGGTTACGTATTGCAAAAGTTTCACCCCCACGGGGACGTGGCCGTATACGATGCTCTGGTCCGCCTGGCGCAGGATTTTTCCTGCCGGTATCCCCTGATCGACGGGCACGGGAACTTCGGTTCTTTAGACGGGGACGCTCCGGCGGCCATGCGTTACACGGAGGCGCGCATGGCGAAGATTACCCTGCACATGCTTTCGGATATAGATAAAAATACGGTTGACTTTGTCCCCAACTACGACGGGGACACGGAGGAACCGGTTGTTTTACCCGCCCGGATCCCCAATCTGCTGATTAACGGCTCCGCCGGGATCGCCGTGGGAATGGCCACCAACATCCCGCCCCATAATTTAGGAGAGGTCATCGACGGAGTGGTGATGCTGATTGACAATCCCGAAGCGGAAGTTAAAGATCTTCTGCGCGTCATTAAAGGCCCGGACTTTCCCACCGGGGGGCTGATTATCGGCGGTGCCGGTCTGCGGGAAGTGTACGAAAAAGGCCGGGGCATCATTAAAATGCGCTCACGGACCACTTTTGAAAAAATCGGCGGCGGAAAGACCGCCATCATCATTAACGAAATACCCTACATGGTGAACAAGGCCCGACTGGTGGAAAAGATTGCCGAGCTGGTGAAAGATAAAAAGATTGATGGGATTACGGATTTAAGGGATGAATCCGACCGCAGCGGCATCCGGGTGGTAATTGAGGTCAGAAAGGACGTCAACCCGCAGGTGGTGCTTAACCAGCTTTACAAGCACACCCAGGTGCAGGAAACCTTCGGCGCCATCATGCTGGCGCTGGTCAAGGGAAGGCCGGAGGTTTTAAACCTGTCTACCTTACTCCTGCATTATCTTGATCACCAGAAAGAAGTAGTCACCAGGCGCACCCGTTTCGATCTGGAAAAGGCCCAGGATCGCCTGCACATCGTGGAAGGGCTGCGCATCGCGCTGGACCACATCGACGAGGTGATTAACACCATTCGCTCTTCCCGCACGGTAGAACTGGCCAGGAAGGCCCTGATGGCCCGGTTCAATCTTTCCCAGCGGCAGGCGGACGCGATCCTGGATATGCGGCTGCAGCGCCTGACCGGCCTGGAAAGGGAGAAGGTGGAGCAGGAATATAGGGAACTGCAGGAAAAGATCAGATACTTGAGCGATCTTCTCGCCGACGAAAGGAAAATTTACGGCGTCATCAAAAAAGAACTGCTGGAGATAAAAGAAAAGTTTGCTGACCGGCGGAAGACGTTGATTGTCTATGAAGATGAGGAGATTGCTCAAGATGACCTCATTGTCGAGGAAGACGTGGTGATCACCGTTACCGATCAGGGCTACATCAAAAGAATCCCGCTGGAAACCTACCGGCGGCAAAAAAGAGGCGGCCGCGGAGTAGCCGGCATGGCCACCAAGGCAGAAGATTTTGTAAAACACCTTTTTATTACCAGCACGCATCATTACCTGCTCTTCTTTACAAATAAAGGGAAGGTATACCGCCTGAAGGTTCACGAAATTCCCGAAGCAGGCCGCCAGGCAAAGGGAACAGCCATCGTCAATCTGCTTTCCATCAACGGCGAGGAAAAAATAACAGCCATTATCTCCGTACCGGAATTTCGGAAAGGGCTTTTCCTGTTTATGGCTACCCGCCGGGGACTCGTGAAAAAAACTGGCCTGGAACAGTTCGAAGCGATCCGGCGGGACGGGATCATTGCCATTAAACTTGACGAAGGAGACGAACTGAAAGAGGTCTTGCTTACCGACGGAAGCCGGGAAGTGCTCGCCGGGACAAAAAAAGGGCTGGCCATCCGCTTTCCCGAAGAACAGGTTACTCCGCACGGAAGGGCTTCCCGGGGAGTGCGGGGAATGACCCTCCAGGAAGACGACGAAATTATCGGCGTCGACCTGGTCAGGGAACAGGTAGACGTGCTCACTGTGACCGAGAACGGTTTCGGGAAACGCACGCCCGTTGAAGAATACCGCCTGACCGCGCGGGGCGGAAAGGGCATCATTAACATGAAAGTAACGCCTAAAAACGGCCAGGTGGTCAGTTTGCAGCTAATCAAAAAAAACGAAGAAATAATGCTCGTTTCCCGCGGAGGAATCATTATCCGGATGAAGGCCAGTGAAATTCCCGCCATGGGGAGGGCGACGCAAGGGGTCACCCTGATGCGCACCGGGGAGAACGACAAGGTGGTGGCCCTGGCCAGGATTAGCGATGAGTAGTTGTTTTTGAAGCACATCTGCGTTAAAATAAGTCATAACATAAAAATTTTCTCTTTACTTATTTCCAGGTGCGGAATAAAATGGGTCTAGTTTCCGCAAAGCAGATTAAATAAAGGAACTCAGGCATTAAGGTACCAAGGCACAAAAAGAGAAATACCGGGAATATTAACTTTATGCCTTGCGAAACTTTGTACATAATCTTTAAATTAAGCTGGAGGAAGAGAGCATGGGCGAGAAAGGAACCTGGACGGTGAAAAAGGGTCTGGCAGAAATGCTCAAAGGGGGCGTCATCATGGACGTGACCACCCCCGAACAGGCCAGGATTGCCGAAGAGGCGGGAGCCTGCGCGGTAATGGCCCTGGAGAGAGTGCCGGCGGACATCCGGGCAGCCGGAGGGGTGGCGCGGATGGCCGACCCAACGGTGATCCTGAAAATTATGGAGGCAGTCACCATCCCGGTCATGGCTAAGGTCCGCATCGGCCACTTCGTGGAAGCACAAATTTTAGAGGAGTTGGGCGTAGATTATATAGATGAGAGCGAGGTGCTCACCCCGGCTGACGAACACCACCACATCAACAAGCACGAATTCAAGGTGCCTTTCGTTTGCGGGGCACGCAACCTGGGAGAGGCCCTCCGACGCATTGCGGAAGGAGCCGCCATGATCAGAACCAAAGGGGAGCCTGGGACGGGCAACGTGGTGGAAGCAGTACGCCACATGCGTTTAATGATGGCGGAAATCAGGCGCCTGCAGAACATGCCCAAAGAAGAGTTGATGTCCGCGGCCAAAGAGATGGGCGCACCTTACGAGCTGGTTGTTCAGGTAGCCGAAACGGGCCGGCTCCCAGTGGTTAATTTTGCCGCCGGCGGAATTGCCACTCCCGCGGACGCGGCCATGATGATGCAGCTGGGCGCGGACGGCATCTTCGTTGGCTCGGGTATTTTTAAGTCAAAAAATCCAGCTGCGCGAGCGCGGGCCATTGTGGCCGCAACGACCCACTACAGGGATCCGCAAGTGTTAGCAGAAGTATCCAAAGATCTGGGCGACGCCATGCCCGGCCTGGAAATAGCAACTATTGCCCCGGAGCAGAGGATGCAAGACCGTGGCTGGTAGAGAGTGGCAATAGGGATATGAAGAGCAAAAAAGAAGTTTAAATTTTAGTTCTGCAAAGTTTGCGAAGGTGAGCAAATGCTGATCGGAGTACTTGCCATGCAGGGCGCCTTCCGGGAACATCAGCAGGCGCTGGCCGAATGCGGTGTAAAATCAATCCAGATCCGCCGGCCGGAGCAGTTGGCGGGAATCGACGGGCTGATTATTCCCGGCGGGGAGAGCACCACTATCGCCAAACTGATGAAAGATTACGGCCTTTTTGAGCGGGTAAAAAAGCTGGGCGAAGAAGGGATGCCCATCTTCGGGACGTGCGCGGGAATGATTCTGCTGGCCAGGGAAATTGAGGGGTCGGACCAGCCCAGACTGGGGCTGATGGCAATCAAAGTCAGAAGAAATGCTTACGGCCGGCAGGTTAATAGTTTTGAAGAGGATCTGGAAATTCCCGTCCTGGGTAAAGAGCCTTTCCAGGGAGTTTTTATCCGTGCACCGCAGATCCTGGAAGTAAAAAACAGTGTAGAAGTCCTGGCCCGCCAGGGTGAAAAGATCGTTTTTGCGCGGGAAGGAAATTTTTTGGCCGCCGCTTTTCACCCGGAGCTGACGGATGACTTGCGCCTGCATAAGTATTTTTTGGAAATCGTTAAAAAAAGTCTTGCCTAGAAAAAATTTTTGTAGTATAAATGTAAACAAGTTCATCAAAAAACCCAATGCAGGAGAGGAGTAGCCAGCCTGACCTTGCTTAGAGAGCTGGTGGCCGGTGCAAACCAGTAAGGCGGCTGGTGAAGGGGCGCTCCGAAGGGGGCCCGCTGAAATGGAAGTTAGATGTCAGAGGTTAGAAGTTGGAAGATGAAAATAAAATCCAACCTCTAACTTCCAAACTCAAACCTCTAAAATAGGTGGGCACGGTATTTCCGTTATCGAATCCTCGAGGGGGCAGTCAACTGGTATGGCTGTCAACTAGGGTGGCACCGCGGGAGAAACCTCTCGTCCCTATTGTTTATCTTGGGCGGGAGGTTTTTAATTTCAAGAAAGGCAATAAGGCAAGAGGCAAAAAGGCACAGAGAAAAATATACCGGAAATATTAAACTTTGTGCCTGCTTTTTAATTTAATTTCAACAGGGAAAAAGGAGAGAGGAAACTTGAAGGAAAAGCAGTATTTGATGATTCCTGGCCCTACGCCCGTCCCGCCGGCGGTGACAGCGGCCATGTCCAGACCGGTGATCGGCCACCGGAGCGATGATTTTGTCCAGTTATACCGGAGCATCGAGGAAAAAATTAAAATGGTCTTCCAGACCAAAAATGACGTATTTATTCTTACCAACTCGGGGACGGGCGGACTGGAAACCGCCATTGCCAACACGGTCGGGCCGGGCGATAAAGTGCTGGCGCTAATCACCGGCAACTTTGGGGAAAGGTTTGCCAACATCGCCAGGGCCTACGGGGCAGAAGTGGAAGAAGTTAATTTTGGCTGGGGAAAAGATGTGGACCTGGCAGTGGTAGCGGATAAACTGGCCACAAATAAAGATTATAAAGTTGTTTTGGCCACCCAGAACGAAACGTCCACGGGTGTTTTAAACGACATCGCCGGTATCGGCGCGCTGGTCGCCAAAACAAACGCCCTTTTCCTGGTGGATGGGGTAAGCGGGGTAGGCGGGATTGAGATAAAAACCGACGAGTGGAATGTGGACGTCCTGGTGACCGCCTCCCAAAAGGCGTTCATGCTGCCGCCGGGCCTGGCCATGTTGAGCATCAGCGAAAAGGCCTGGAGGGTAATTGAAAAAAACAATTCCCCCCGCTTTTATTTCAGCCTGCCGGCGGCGCGCAAGTCGTTCGCCAAATGGAATACGGCCTATACGCCGAACGTTACCCTCTTCATGGGTTTGGAAGCCGCTCTGGAAATGATGTTGAACGAAGGTCTGGAAAATGTTTATGCCCGCCACATCCTTTTGGCCCGGGCAACGCGGGCGGCGGTGAGGGCTTTAAAACTTAACCTGCTGGCCGAAGACCGCTGTGCCTCGCCTACCGTGACGGCGGTTTACGCACCGGAAAAAATCGAGGCGGACGATTTACGGAAAATTTTAAGAAAAGAATACGGTGTTATATTCGCCGGCGGGCAGGGGATCCTCAAGGGAAAAATTTTCCGGATTGCCCATATGGGATTTGCCGGAAAAATGGACGTAATGATTGCCATCGGAGCGCTTGAGATGGCCCTGGCCAGAGCCGGTTATTCAGTGGAGCTGGGCGCAGGGGTGCGCCGGGCACAAGAAATTTTTTTGGAAAAGTCATAAAGTCAGGGAGGTATGGTCATGAAAATACTGGCGATGGATAATGTAGCGGAAGAAGGACTGGCGCCGCTGCTTAATCAAGATGATCTGGAAGTGATAAAAGGGGAAAAGATGACTGAAGACGAACTGGTTTCGGTAATCGGGGAATACGATGCGCTGATCGTCCGCAGCGCCACGAAGGTTACGGCACGGGTGATCGAAGCGGCAAAGAAATTAAAAGTAGTCGGCCGGGCCGGAGTAGGCGTGGACAATATTGACCTGGAAGCAGCCACGAAGAGAGGAATCCTGGTGGTTAATGCACCCGACGGGAATACGATTGCCGCTACCGAACACACCATCGCCATGATGCTGGCGCTGGCCAGGAACATTCCCCAGGCGGTGGCCAAAACAAAAGCAGGGATATGGGACAAAAAGTCATTCGTCGGCGTGGAATTGCGCGGCAAGGTGTTGGGCATTATCGGCCTGGGACGCATTGGTTCGGCGGTGGCGAGGCGGGCGCAGGCCATGGAAATGCGGGTGGTTGCCTGCGATCCTTACCTCACCGAAGAGAGGGCGGAAAGCCTGGGGATCAAGCTCCTGCCCCTGGAAGAGCTGTTCCGGCAGGCGGACTTTATTACCATCCACGTGCCGAAAACAAAAGACACCTATCATTTAATCAACGATCAAACCATCTCCCTGATGAAGGACGGGGTGCGCATTATTAATTGCGCGCGCGGAGGCATCATTGACGAAGAGGCGCTGTACCGGGCGATGCTGGCCGGTAAAGTGGCCGGGGCAGCGCTGGATGTGCTGGAAAAGGAACCGGCGCTGGAAACCCCTTTACTGCAACTGCCTAATTTTATTCTTACGCCGCATCTGGGTGCCTCTACGATCGAAGCCCAGATCAGTGTCGCCCGCGATGTGGCGGAGGAAATCGCGGCCGCCCTGCGGGGAAAAATGGTCAAAAACGCCGTAAATATCCCGTCCATCAGCGCTTCCGCCTATGCTTTAATCGGCCCTTACCTGGGCCTGGCCGAAAGGCTGGGCAGGTTTGCGGCCCAGCTGGTGCGCGGGCGAATCAAAAAAGTAGAAATTATATATAGCGGAGAGGAATTTAAACAAGAGGTAACCGCGCTGACCACGGTTTTTTTAAAGGGGCTTCTGGATCCCGTTCTCCAAGAGACGGTTAGTTTTGTGAACGCCCCCTTGCTGGCAAGGAACCGGGGTATTCAAGTTATGCAATCTATCGACGGGGGAGCGGAAGGCTACGCCAGTCTGATCAGTGTGCGGGTAATCAGCGACCAGGAAGAAAAAACAGTCGCCGGCACTTTGTTTGGAAAGGAAGACCCGCGCATCGTTCTGATTGACGGGTACCGCATCGATGTTCAGCCGGAAGGACATTTGCTCTACATTCCACATCTCGATAAACCAAGAATCATCGGCCCGGTAGGCGTTTTAATCGGCGATCAGGAAATTAACATCGCCTTTATGCAGGTGGGCCGGAAGGACAGGGGCGGCCGGGCGGTGATGATGCTTTCCGTAGATGCCCCCGTACCGCAAGAAACACTGGCCGAGATTAAAAAGATCGACGGCGTGCTGGACGTCAGGATGATCAGTATCTAAAACGGACTTGTGCATATTTCATAAATCTGGTAATAATAAAGGGTAGAGGGATTCTTTTGTGGGGGTAATAAAATGCTGGACGGAAAGTTTGTGCGCAGCAACCCGGAGCTGGTCCGGGAAGCACTGGAAAAAAGAGGGGTCGAAATTGACCTGGCGGAATTCCTGGAGCTTGACCAAAGACGCCGGGAAATGCTGGTGTCCGTCGAACAGTTAAAGAACAAAAGAAACGTCGTTTCAGAAGAAATCGCCAGGCTGAAAGCGGCCGGACAAGACGCCGGCAAGATGATCCTGGAAATGCGCGACGTGGCGGCAAAAATTAAAGAACTGGATGAACAGGTCAGACAAACGGAGGAAAAAATTCGGAACTTTTTGCTGCGCATCCCGAATCTTCCGCACCAGAGCGTGCCGGTGGGAAAAAATGCGGAAGAAAACGTGGTCCTCCGTCAGTGGGGAATGCCGAAAAAATTTGATTTTCCGGCCAGGGCCCACTGGGACATCGGGGAAGCGCTAGATATTCTTGATTTCGAAAGAGGGGCCAAAGTAAGCGGTGCCCGCTTCTCTTTTTCGAAGGGGCTGGGTGCGCTGCTGGAAAGGGCGCTGATCAACTTCATGCTGGATCTGCACACAGCAAAGCACGGTTATGTCGAGATATTTCCCCCGTTCATGGTCAACTCCGACAGCATGACGGGCACCGGGCAGCTGCCGAAATTTGCCGAGGATATGTTTAAGGTGGAAGACACAGATTATTATCTGATCCCCACGGCGGAAGTGCCGGTGACCAATCTGTATAAGGGGGAAATTTTGGACGGGGAAAAACTCCCCATTTACCACTGTGCATACAGCGCCTGCTTCCGGGCGGAGGCCGGAGCCGCCGGCAGGGATACCAGGGGATTGATCAGGCAACATCAGTTTAATAAGGTGGAACTGGTCAAATTTTGCAAGCCGGAAAGTTCCTTCGAGGAACTGGAGAAACTTACCCGGGACGCCGAAGAAGTCTTGCAGGCCCTCGAACTGCCTTACCGGGTAGTGGTCTTGTGCACGGGAGACCTGGGCTTTAGTGCGGCCAAAACGTACGATCTGGAGGTCTGGATGCCCGCCCTGGGTGAGTATAAAG
>DAISHP010000009.1:0-14243 GCA_036822475.1 Bacillota bacterium | reverse complement strand
CGCTACCGGCCGGATCTTCCCGGTAAAGCACAACCTTACCAGCCGCCAGAAAAAGATTATTTTGGCGGGAGGACTGCTTAATTACGCCCGGAGGTAGAGCGGGTCCGGAAAGACCCCGGTTTGCCCGGGCAAGAGCCGCCGGATGAATAACGGACTGCATCGGATTCAGGCGAAAAGGATACAGGCGAAGGGATTTTGTGAAACTTTCGCCTTTTTTCTTTTTGCGTTGGGGATAAAAAAATGACTGTTAAAGGGCTGGTTGTTGGCATCGTCCGGGCGGTAAGATTATAATTTAATTGAATGATAATTTAAGCGGGAGGAGGAAAAGATAATGCCCGACCGAACAGCCAGGGAGATTATGGTTCCGGTGTCCAAATATGCCGCCGTCAACGAAAACGACAGTTTAAAGCACGCCCTCCAGGTCCTCAAGGATTCCCTTCCTTCGGGTTTCCGGACGCTCATTGTGCTGAACAATGAAGGTAATCTGGCCGGCTTTTTGACCACCCGGACGCTTTTAAAGGCTTTGGGGGTTTACGGGGTGGAAGAGGATATCTGGACCACCGACAACTGGGGCACCTTCTTTATGCGGATCGAAAAGGAGCGGCTGAAAAAGGTCAAGGTAAAAAAGATCATGCGCCCGGTGGTCAAGGTTTTCGTGAACGAAGATACGCCCGTGCAGGAAGTGGCGCGCGTGATTCTCACCAACCAGATCAACCACATTCCCGTTCTGGATAAAGAGAAAAGGGCGGTGGGAATTATCCGGACCATCGACATTTTGGACGTTCTCGCCGGTTTTTTGGAGGACTGAAAGGATTCGTGGGTACGGAGCACAAGGGCGGCGCAGGGTAAGGCGGGCGAGGAGCAAAAAAGGGCGGGATCCTTCCCGGAGACGAAAAAAAGCCCCGTCTTCAGGACGGGGCTTTTCCATCGTTTTTACTGTTTTTTCCTCTCTTTTTCCAGGAAGCGGTAAGCGGCGGGTGACTTTCCGGGTGACCCCTGCCCTTATTGTCCCGCCGGAGCCGCCGGGGTAGCTCCGGTTCAACTCCCTCCGTCATTCCGGCCGGCATGACGGTTGCTTTAGCTCCGGCTGAAAACCGTTTCCGGCGGTAAGGCTGCCTTCCCGAACCCTATCTGCGGCCGGCTGCGGGTTGTCTGCGGGTTGTCTGGGGTTGGCTACGGGTTGTTCACCCTGCTGATCGCTCCCGTCGGACAGGCCCGGAAGCAGCGGCCGCAGCGCGTGCAGTTTTCCGGGTTGATGGCGTAATTTACCGTGTCGTCAATGTAAATTCCCCCGTCCCGGCACTCCCATTCGCAGGCCGCGCAGGCCATGCACAGCGCCTGGTCAATCCGGTAACTGAACTTATAAGTTTTTTTCGCCGCCGTCAAGGTCAATCATCCTCCCCCTCTGGTTTGTTCATATGTAATTTCGGCAAAATGGGTGCAAAATCCTGCCGGGGTTTGGGGCATAATAAATTTTGGAGCGGAGATAATTATAATCACGAGGTGCCAGGCACCATTTATTAACTTATTTTTTTCCGGAAAGGGGATGCAGGTGAACAGAAAACAGGTTTACGGCGTGGTTGCCAGGTACAGGGTGTCCGGTAGCACGGAGGGAGGGTACCGCCCCGTCTGGGAGGTGGGGCGGGCCGCCGAAGCAAAAAGAAAAACCCGCCGCCGCGGAATCAACCGGCCGGGCACTTGAAAAACGGCGGGAGGCGAAAAAAAGGGAGAAGCCCGGAAAACGGCGCCGGCAGAAAAACGGCGCCGGAAAAGTTTAAACACCACTAACTGAGGGGTGTTTGCGAATCTTTCAGGGTTCGAATAATTGTATCGGGATCTTTAACGGAAAATCTGGCCAGCCGGAGTAAAATTTTTTCCCTTACGTAGACGGATTGACCGTCCTGGAAAAAGATGCAATATTTATTTGTTCCCGGCACCGGTAAAGCTTTTACGCCGGCCTTCTTCAGGTAGTGGAAAGTTTCCTGGAGATTCATAAACTTCACCTCCGCTGTGCGCAGGCTATAGAGGAGTTCCCCATGAGAACTTTCGTTCCCGCCATTAATGATAAAATGAGGCCTCAGGCAGGCATTTTTCCTTTGTGCCTTTGTGCCTGTTGCCTCTGTGCCTCTATTTTCTGAGGAGGAGAGATAGCAGTAATTTATAATATCTCAGCAGGAAAAGAAATATTTTTTTCTTAAAAGGTTTGATTTTAAGGTTCAACGGTTCTTAGTAAAGTCGAAAATTTCACAAATTAAGCTGCACCCTCCATTTTAATATTTTTTAGCTCCTTTTTGCCTTCCAGTCGGTGATGTCGTCGGCGGCGATGATGCCGGAAATCGCCCCCGATCCGCTCAATCCCCGTGCCCGGGTGGTTACATGCCGGGGAGTTGAATATTTCCCAAAATCTTCTCTTGACAACCGAACGTGTGTACGGTAAAATATCCTGGAAATGTTCTTGTCTTTTTGACGTTTCTTCTTTCTCTGATCATCTTTGTGTCTTTGGGTCTGGGAAACTTAATTTCATCCGGGGAGGTTTTTTTATGTTAATTGCGATCGATCCAGGCCACGGCGGGGAGGATCCGGGAGCAGCCGGCTTTGGATTAAAAGAAAAAGATCTCACGTTAAAAATAAGTAAGTTGCTCATTGACAAATTGAATGGATATCAGGTTGAAATTATTGCCACCAGAAGCGGCGACGAGACGGTCAGCCTGAAGGAGCGGGCGAGGATAGCCAACGGGCACCAGGCCGCTTTCTTTTGCTCTCTGCACATCAACGCCGGCGGGGGCACGGGTTTTGAAAGCTACGTGCACGTGAGCGCGCCGGACGAAACGGAAGCCCTGCGCTCGGTCATCCATGAAGAGCTGGTGCGTTATTACGGCGCTTTCGGTTTTCCGGACCGCGGGAAAAAGCGGGCCAACTTTGCGGTTTTGCGGGAGACCAGGATGCCGGCGGTGCTGCTGGAAAACCTTTTTATCGATCATCCCCGGGACGCCGCCCACCTGGCCGACCTGCGGTTTCTCGACGGACTGGCGGGGGCGCTGGCGGCCGCCGTGGCCAAAGCACTGGCTCTTGTTCCAAAACAACAGTGGGATCCGGCGGGGGAAATCGCCCGTTTAAAAGAGCGGGGCTTAATTGTGGGCGATCACGACCCCGCTGCGCCGGTCAGCTGGGGGGAGTTTGCTACGGTTATGAACAGACTGCTGGACAGAATGGAAACAGGCGGCCAAAAAAGGGCTTGAAATCGAAAAAGGACTTGAGTATTTTAAATGGTGGGGCAAATAATGGGGGAAAAATAACGGCAAGGGCTTGACAAAATGGCGGGACAGGCATAAGATAATGGTGGACGCATTATGAACTATTGACCGTAATGTTTCCACAGGTATACCCGCGCAGTATATTTTGCGCATATTAATTCGGGGAGAGGGAGATGGTAAAAATGTCCGATAACCCGTGCGCATCCTGCAGTAACGGCAATGCTGCCTGCGGTTCCACCTGCAGTACCCGGGAACCAGCCGGTCCGGCCGCCGAAAAGAAAAAACCGGAAATCCTGAAGCAGAGCGAGTTTAACGATATCAAGCACGTCCTGGCGGTGCTCAGCGGCAAGGGAGGAGTGGGCAAATCTTCCGTTACTGCCCTCATGGCCGTCGGCCTGGCCCGCCAGGGGTACAAGGTAGGCATTCTGGACGCCGACATTACCGGCCCCAGCATTCCTAAATTATTTGGTTTGCGGACCCGTCCGGAGGGCTTTGATAATCATATTCTGCCGGTAAAAACCCCTCTGGGCATCGCGGTTATGTCTCTAAATCTGCTGCTGCCTGCCGAAGACGACCCGGTGATCTGGCGCGGTCCGATTCTTTCCAACGTGGTCAAGCAGTTCTGGACGGACGTCGTCTGGGGGAAGCTCGATTATCTGATTGTCGACCTGCCGCCGGGAACGGGGGACGTGCCTTTGACGGTGATGCAGTCCCTGCCGCTGGACGGACTGGTAGTGGTCACCTCCCCGCAGGACCTTTCGCTCATGGTGGTGAAAAAAGCAATCAAGATGGCGGAGCACATGGGCATCCCCATCCTGGGTATGGTGGAAAACATGAGTTATCTGAAATGCCCCAAATGCGGCGAAGAGATTTACCTCTTCGGGGTGAGCAAGGCGGAGGACGTTGCCTGCCGGGCCGGGGTAAGGCTGATTGAAGTGCTGCCGGTGGACCCGGAATTGGCCGAACTGAGCGACCGCGGGCGGATCGAGGAGTACGAAACGGACGCCTTCCGCCGGCAGCCGCTGGTGTAGCTTAACCCAGGAAACAGCGAAAAGCTGACTTCTTAATTCAGGAATAAATCAAAGAGCAAGGGCGCCCGAAAAGCCGGGCGCCTGTTTTTATAGCTTGACTTATGGTATTCCTGCGGGGAAAAGAGAAAGCGCACGGGGGGGGGTGAACCTGAGTGCCGTCCCGATTTTCTTCAAAATTTTTGCTTAATTTTTTGGGAATGAAGCAGGAAATCAACCGAGGGGGTGTCTAAATATCCATATGTATCTAAAATAGTGGAAAGGATTTTTTAGAAAGAGTGGAAGGGCCCCACCCGGTCAAGGTAATTGAGCTGGTGGGCAAAGAGATGCCGCTGCCCAGCGGCGCCGCGCGCATATTCCCTACCCGGAAAAGATCAGGCACAAAGGCAACAGGCTTAAAAGGCACAAAGAAAAATAATTCCGGCGCTTTATACATATTCCTCTGTGCCTTAAGTGCCTCAGTGCCTTAGTGCTTCGGAGTGCGCCTGCTGTGAAAATAGTTAATTTTCATCCTTTTGCTGGTGCTGCGTTAGCAGCGTGAGGATTCCTGTTTTTGAAGGAGGAGATCTTAATGAACTTTGACTTGACCGAAGAATTACAAGACATCAGGCGGCTGGCCCGCGACTTCGCTCTCGGCGAAGTAAAACCCACCGTTGACGCCGACGACAAGGCGCACCGTTTCCGCCGCGATCTGGTCCAGAAGATGGGCGAACTGGGCTTTTTGAGCTGCATCATCCCGGAAGAGTACGGCGGCAACGGTCTGGGCTACCTGGCGCTGGCCATTTTGGCCGAAGAAATTGCCCGCGTGCACAGTTCCTTAAGGCTCGTCTTTGCCGCCAACACCCTGGGTCCGGCCATCACCATCTGGCGCCACGGCAGCGAGGAATTGAAGCAGAAATACCTCCCGGGTCTGTGCAGCGGGGAGCTTTTGGGTTGTTTTGCCATGACCGAGCCCAACGCCGGTTCCGACGTGGCAGCCATGAAAACCCGGGCCGTTTTGGAGGGGGACTATTACGTTTTAAACGGTAGCAAAATGTGGATTTCCTACGCCCCGGTGGCCGACATCGGACTCATTTACGCCTACACGGACCCCACTCAGCGGGCCAAGGGAATGTCGGCCTTCATCGTGGACATGAAGAGCCCCGGCATCATCACCGAAGCGATCACCGAAAAACTGGGCAACTGGTCCTCCCCCGTCGGCTCCATTACTTTTGAAAACTGCAAGGTGCCGAAAGAAAACCTGCTGGGGAAGGAAGGTCAGGGGTTTGCCATCTGCATGCAGCAACTGGACAACACGCGGCTGGCCTCGGCAGCCGGCGCCGTCGGCGTGGGTCAGGCCTGCCTCGACGCCGCCATCGAATACGCCACCACCCGGGAGCAGTTTGGGCAGCAAATCGGCCGGTTCCAGATGATCCAGGACTGGATCGCGCAAATGTGCGTGGATGTGGAGGCAGCCCGCCTGTTGACCTACCGGGCGGCTTTCCTCAAGGATAAAGGGGTGCCCAACACTCTGGAAACTTCCATGGCCAAGCTGTTTGCCAGCGAGGCGGCCAACAAGTGTGCCGATTACGCCCTGCGGATCTATAGCGCCTACGGCTACTCGGAAGAATACCCGGTGGCCCGGCTATTCCGCGACGCCAAGTATTATCAAATCGTCGAGGGGACCAGCAACGTGCACAAAATCATCATTTCCCAGGACGCCTTGGGCTACCGGAAGGCGAACAGGTAGGGGCACAAAGAGAAAAAGGAGGCTGAATTTGTGGATCGCTACGAGGAACTGAAACAGCGCAAAGCGAAAATCGTGCAGATGGGCGGCCCCAAGGCCGTCGAACAGCAGCACAAAAGCGGGAAATGGACCGCCCGGGAAAGGGTGGAGTATTTCTTCGACCCGGGCACCTTTACGGAAATCGGCATGTTTGTCAAGCACCGTACCATTCACTTCGGCATGGACAAACGGGAAGTGCCTGCCGAAGGGGTGGTGGTGGGCTACGGAAAAGTCAACGGCCGGCTGGTGATGGTGGGGGCCGAGGACTACACCGCCATGGCCGGCACCTTTGGCGAATACCACGGTAAAAAGTTTTCCCAGTCCATCGACCTGGCCAGGGAAATGGGCATCCCGTTCGTGGGGATGAACGACTCCGGCGGCGCCCGCCTGCAGGAAGGGATGGACACCCTGGAAGCCTACGCCTGGCTGTTCCGCTCCCAGATCCTCGCTTCCGGGATCATCCCGCAGATCGCTCTGTTGATGGGACCGTGTCTGGGTGGGCAGGCCTACCACCCGGTGATGCAGGATTTTGTCTTCCAGTGCCGCAAAACCGGCTTCATGGGCATTGCCGGACCGGCTTTCGTCAAAACGCAGCTGGGGGAAGAAATCACCCTGGAGGAACTGTGCGGCGTCCAGGCGCACGCGGTGAAGACCGGGCAGACCCACGTGGTGGCGGAAGACGACAAGGATTGCCTGGATAAGACCAAAGAGCTTCTCAGCTACCTGCCCCAGAATAACAAAGAGAAGCCGCCGCGCGTGGACACCGGCGACGAGGCGGAAAGGCTCATTCCCGAACTGGACGGCCTGGTGCCCGAGGAAGCCCACGAGCCTTACGATATGCACGACGTATTGCTGAAGATCGTGGATAACGGGGTTTTCTTTGAGATTTTGAAGGATTTCGCCCAAAACGTGATCGTCGGCTTCGCCCGGATCAACGGCCGGTCCGCAGGCATCGTGGCCAGCCAGCCGCTGGTCATGGGCGGCTTCATTGACTGCGATGCGGCCGACAAGGTCGCCCGGTTTGTGCGCTTCTGCGACCTGTTCAACATTCCGCTGGTCAACTTCCACGACACGCCGGCCTACATGATTGGTTCGTACGAAGAGCACAGGGGTATTTTAAGACACGGGGCAAAGATGTTGTACGCTTACATCGACGCCACCGTGCCCAAAGTGACGGTTATCATGCGCAAGTCCTTCGCCTGCGGCTACCTGGGGATGTGCTGCAAAGACACCGGTGCGGACATCGTTTATGCCTGGCCGATTGCCCGCGTGACCATTGTGGGCGCGGAGACAGCCGCCAGCGTCATTTTTGCCAGGGAAATTAAAAACGCCAGGGATCCGGCCGCGGTGGCCGCGGAAAGGATCAAGCAGTACCGCGACCTCTATGAAAACCCGTACTGCGGTGCCGGGCGCGGCTACATCGACGACGTGATCATGCCTTCGGAAACCAGAAAATATATCTCCCGGGCGCTGGACCTGCTGGAAAACAAGCAGGTGGTCCGGCCGTGGCGGAAGTATTCCAACATTAATTTGTAGGCACAAAGCAGGCCCAAAGGCACAGACAAAGTATAAGAAGAGAAGATACAAAGGCACCAGGCAGGCAGGCACAAAGGAAGGAATGAAGGGACAGCGACGATCTTTTGTTTTTGCTGTTTGATGACTGCTGACAGGACTAAGTCTGTTGTCATCGCTTCCACTGTTTCTTTGTGCCTTTATCCCTTTGTGCCTTTCTTCCTTACAGCCCCTGCTTAACCACGTGGATCATCGTATCCACGACCCGGTTGGAATAACCCCATTCGTTGTCGTACCAGGCGATCACCTTGACCATGATGCCGTCGATGACCATGGTCGAGAGGGCGTCGACGATGGACGAATGGGGGTTGCCGTTGAAGTCCCGGGAGACCAGGGGCGCCTCGCAGTAGTCCAGGATGCCCTTGAGTTCCCCCGCGGCAGCTTCCTTGAGAACGGTGTTAACCTCTTCGCGGGTGGCGGGCCGGGCCAGTTCGGCCACCAGATCGACCACCGAAACGTTCGGGGTGGGCACACGCATGGCCATCCCGTTTAATTTTCCCTTCAGCTCCGGTAAAACCAGGGCCACCGCCCTGGCCGCGCCGGTGGTGGTGGGGATGATGGAAAGGGCCGCTGCCCTCGCCCGGCGCAGGTCCTTGTGGGGCAGGTCCAGAATTTGCTGGTCGTTGGTGTAAGAGTGCACGGTGGTCATCATCCCCCGCACGATGCCGAACCGCTGGTGCAGCACCTTGGCCACGGGGGCCAGGCAGTTCGTGGTGCAGGAGGCGCAGGAAACGATCCGGTGGGCGGCCGGATCGTACTTTTCTTCGTTCACTCCCATCACGATGGTGATGTCCTCATTTTTGGCCGGGGCGGTGATCAGCACCTTTTTCGCCCCCCCGGAGAGGTGGGCGGCGGCCAGTTTTCCGTCGGTGAACCGCCCGGTGGACTCAATAACCACTTCTACGCCCAGTTCCCGCCAGGGGAGTTTGCCGGGGTCTTTTTCGGCCAGCACCCGGATTTCCCGGTTGTTGACGGTAAAGCTGCCCTCGCCGGCGGTCACCGTCCACCGGCAGATCCCGTGCACGGAATCGTACAGCAAGAGATGGGCCAGGGTCTTGGCGTCGGTCAGATCGTTGACGGCGACTATTTCGACCTCCGGCCGGTCCAGGGCGGCGCGCAGGACGTTGCGCCCGATGCGGCCAAAACCGTTAATCCCTACTTTGACTGCCATTTGCTTACCTCCCGTTTCTTGTTTCGTCTGGTGTCTGTTGGATTTCCTCTGCCGCCGGTGCTTCGCCGGATGTCTTGCCTGCCTCTTCTTTTTCCTCTTTCTTTTCCTCTTCCTCCTCTCGATTCGCTTCCTTTACTTTCTCCCCCTTTTCTTCTGCCTTGGCAGCTTCCTCTGTCCCCGCTTCCTCCCCGGGGTGAAGCGGCCAGTTCAATTCCAGCTCAAATTCAACCCGGCTGTTTTTTTCTTCCAGCTCCATTTTCAGATCCACAGTTTTGGGCAGATCTACCCGCGCGTCTCCCATGGCCAGATACCCTTTTCTGATTTCGTTGAGCAGCCTTTCCAGCGACGTGATCAGTTGCCCCTTGGGACAAGCTTTGACTTTGATTTTTTCTTTTATTTTTACCCCACCTCGCTTAAATATATTGCCAGGAAGGAAAAAATTTCTTTCCAATATCATGATCATAACATATAAATAAATATTTCACAAGTAACGGAAAAATTGCAAGGAAAATTTTCCCGTCTTTTTATTTTTCGTTAAGAATTTGCTTTTTTAAAGAGGAAAAAACCTTGTCATCACGAATATTTGATTAAGCTATAGATGATCTTATACGTAATTAAGTTTTTCGGGAGGGGAGTTGTTTCTTATCAAAGGAAAATGCGTTCACTTGCATGAAATTTTGAAGCGTTTTTCTTTGTGCCTTTGTGCTGGTAAACTTTGGGGAAGTTGCTTAAGGGAACTTACGTTTCCCCTATCAACCCCTAATCCCTAACCCCTGTTCTTAAAGGAGTGATTTTATGTCCGGCAAAGTACTGCTGGTTGTCGACATGCTGAAAGATTTTATCGAGCCGCAAGGTGCGCTGACCTGCGGGGAAGCGGCGCGCAAGATTGTTCCTTTTGTGGTGGACAAAGTGAAGGAGTTTACCGGGCAAAATTTACCGGTAATTTTTATCATGGATTCCCACGATCCGGAAGATCTGGAATTCAAGCGCTTTCCCAGGCATTGCGTGTTTGGTACGCCCGGTGCCGAGTTGATCGAGGAATTGCGCGTGCTGGCGGAGGAATACCCCTTTGTCATTAAGGTCCCGAAAACCCGTTTCAGCGGATTTTTCCGGACTAATTTAAACACCATTTTAAGCGACCTGGCTCCGGCGGAGGTGCACGTCGTCGGAGTGTGCACGAATATTTGTGTTTTATATACCGTCGAAGAACTGGCCAACCGCGATTACCGGACCATCGTTTACACCGGCGGCGTGGCCAGCTTCGACCAGGAAGCCCACCGCTGGGCCCTGGAGCAAATGAAATCTGTACTAGGGGCGGAAGTGTTATAAGCACCAGTGTTTACGTAGACTATCACATCCATCCGGGTTATTCCATTGACGCCGAAGACACCAGCATCTTTGAATACTGCCGGGAGGCCCTGGCCAAAGGACTGACCGAGGTGTGCTTTACCCCGCATCTGGAAGTGGACCCCCGGCGCCGGCACCTGGACTGGTTCGTCCGGGTGAACGGGAGGATTCTGCCCATGGAAGACGGCTACTGGCTGGAATGTTACTTCCGGGAGCTGGAGGAGGCGCGCCAGGCGTTTTCCGGCGCGGGGCTGCGCATCAAGGCCGGGCTGGAGGTGGGCTTTGAACGGGGGGCGGAGGCGGCTATCGAAAGGGTTGTCAGCAGCTACCCTTTTGATTTTGTGCTCGGTTCCATTCACTGCCTGGACCACCTTGCCATTTCGTCTCGCCAGGAGTGCTGGGCCTACTTTACCCGGCGGGGTTCCGGCACCCTGGCCGAAGACTACTTCGGCGCTTTAAAGAGCGCGGTGGAAACGGGGCTTTTTGACTGTATCGGCCACCTGGACCTGTATAAAAGGTACGGCTACGAATTTTTCGGCCGGGAAATCAACGATCTCCATCTGGGACGGGTGGAGGATATTTTTTGGACGATGGCCCGCCAGGGGACCGGGCTGGAGGTGAATACGTCCGGCCGCCGCCGCTGCCTGGCGGAATTTCACCCCAGCAGGGATATTCTGCTCCTGGCGAAAAAAGCCGGGATTAAAATTTTTACCGTGGGTTCCGATGCGCATAAAAAGAGCGAGCTTGGTTATTGTACGCGCGAAGCCGCGCAGCTTTTAACCGAATTGGGCCTGCGAACGTGTGTTTTTGCTTCCCGGCGGCCGGCCTTTTTATAAATTTACATCTTTCGCCACAAGGAGATAAATTTTGCCGAAAGCCAGACGCAAACTCTGATCCGGCGGCTTTTTTTCACCTGGACAAACTGCCTGCCTTTACCATAGAATATATGAGGGTAGGTGGGCAGACAGATGAAAAGCCGGAAGACCTTGAAGAGATATAAAGAAGGGAACATCACGGCGGCTTTCGGTACTGATCTTACGCTTTGCGGAACGACGAGCATCCCCAACTTGCTGCTGCGTTATTATACGAAGATCGAGATTACCGATGAGGAAATGATGGTGCTCGTTCAGCTGCTGCGTCTGCGCACGGAAGAAAAAATCCTTTTGCCGCCCCCGGAAATGCTGGCGGAGTGCCTGGCCGGCGGCCTGGAGCGGGTGGAGAGGAACCTGGCCAGCCTCCTGGAAAAAGAAGTGATCACGGTTACCCAGTATTATGACGAGGCGCAGGGAACAATTTTAGCCGGCTACGATTTTGAGCCTCTCTTTGCCAAATTGTCGGAGGCCTGGGCGTGCGCGAAGGTTAAAGAAATTGAAAAAACCCGCAAGGTGCTCGGAGAGCGGGAGGAAAAAGGTGTTTCCGAGGCGGATTTGACCCGTTTAACCAGGTGTTTTGAAGAGGAATTCGGGCGCCCGCTTTCGCCTATGGAGGTGGAGCAAATCCGGCTCTGGGTGCGGGAAACCGATTGCGCTCTTGTTCTGGACGCCTTGCGCCGCGCAGTTTTAATCGGCAAGCATAACTTTAAGTACATTGACGGCATCCTGCTCAAATGGAAGAAAAATGACCTCCGCACGTTGGATGCAGTGGCCGAGTACGACCGCAATTTTCAGGACAAGCGGCAAAAAAAGAACAGCAGAAGCGATAAAGCAGGCAACCGCCGGAAAAAGGAAATGGTGAAAGCACTCTACCTGAGTTAATGGTTATTTTAAAAATATTACGATATGGGGATATTTGGAAAACCATGATCCGCCCATTGCCTGCACCAAACCTCCGTGTTTGGTTTTTTTCAAACTTGTGCCTTAGTACCTCTGGGTCTTAGTGCCTTTATTTTCATGCTTTATGGAGGAAACGAACGTTCCCGTCAGTAACTCTTCAGAAAGGGGTTTCGCCGGTTGGCTTTCTGTAAAGTTTGCCACGACCGCGGGTTGGTTGTGCAGGGAAACCGGGCCATTCCCTGCAGTTGCACGGCCCAAAGGGCGATCCAAAGGCGCTTTCAGGATTCCTGCCTGCCGGAGGCCCTGCGTTCCTGTACCTTTACTGCCTTCAGCTTTAAATATTACTCCCGTCAGATTACCGATTCCCCGAAAGGGATCAGTTACCATGAATCGGCCCGCCTGACTTTTCGCGCGGCGCTGGCCTTTGTCGAAGATTTTGGGAAAAAGGAGCGGATCGACGGCCTGCTCTTTACCGGGCCGGTGGGCAGCGGGAAGACCTTTTTGGCCTGCTGTATCGCCAACGCCTTGCTGGACCGGGGCTACCCCGTTTTATTCCTGGTGGTGCCAGATTTGCTCGACCGTCTTCGTTCCACTTACGACCCCAACCGCGGACCGGGGGAGCTGACCGAGCAAGAAATTCTGGACGCCGCCCGGAATGTGCCGCTTTTGATCCTGGACGATTTGGGCGCCCACAATTACACCGACTGGGTGCGCCACAAGCTTTACTCCATTCTTAACTACCGCCTTAATCGAGCCCTGCCGGTGGTTATCACCACCAACATCAACCTGGAGGATCTGGAGGAATACCTGGGCGAGCGGACTACTTCCCGCATCTATCAAATGTGTCGCCCTTACCGGCTGCTGGTCGACATTGACATCAGGGTTCTGCAGCGCCAGGGAAAGTAGGGGGGACAAAAAACGAACGGCGGGCAAAGGAATTTCAGGGTAGGGTAGATTATCTCCCGGAGGTCTTTCCTCCGTTTTTTATTGCCAATCTTTAAAAATATATGGTACAAATGGTAATTGATGAGTGAATAAGATGCCGTTTTTTTGTGAAAACTAGTAGGTAAGCCAGAAAGGAGAGCATGAATGGCCAAACATTTTAAATTTATTGCCGTGTTTGTGCTGGCCTTGCTTTTGGGGCAAGGTCTCTTCGTCTATGGCGGGCGGGCGAAGGAAAAAGACCCGCTCGGCTGCCGGAGCCTGCTCTGCTACACAATTCAGGAAGGGGACACGTTGTCGGGCATCAGCCAAAAGTTCGACGTTTCCCTGGGGCAGTTAATCAAAGTAAATAAGTTGAGAAGCACCCTGATCCGGCCGGGAGAGGTCTTGATTATCCCGGAGCGTGCCGCGGGAATGGTGACGGAAACGATTTCGCGAAGCAATATCTCCCGGGACGATCTCCTGCTTTTGGCCCGGATCATTTACGCGGAAGCCCGCGGAGAAAGCTTCACCGGGCAGGTCGCCGTAGGGGCGGTAGTCTTAAACCGGGTAGCCAGCCCTTACTTCCCGAAAACAATCCGGGAAGTGATTCTGCAGAGCAACCCCTATGTTCATCAGTTTACCCCGGTGGCCGACGGTTCAATCAACCTGGAGCCGGACGAAATTGCCGTCAACGCGGCGCTGCAGGCCCTGCAGGGAAAGGACCCGACCAATGGGGCGCTGTTCTTTTACAACCCGCAAACGGCCCCGGACCGATGGATCCGGCAGTTGCCCGTGGTTGCCCGGATCGGCAACCACGTTTTCGCGGCAAAAGCTTAAAAAATGAGGCACTAATCCTACAGCGTAAATCTTTTGAGCCTGCCTACCATTCAGATTTCAGGCGCTTCAGCTTTTGCGGTGGGCCGGGGAAACATTGGATTGCGCTTAATTCATCTTCTAAATTACGCTGCAGGACTAAGGTACAAAGGCAAAAAGGCACAAAGAGGTTCGTGGATATATCCACTTTGCCTTAATGCCTTTGTGCCTTTCGATTACACCGGTCTGACGAAACCCAGTTCCTTGATGAGCACGTGGACAGCCTTTACCGTCAGGCCGGTCATTTCTTCCAGACGTTTTTTAACCGCCAGCTGGATTTTGCGGCTGATCTTGCCCAGGTGTTGACCGTAGTAGATGGTAGGATGCAATTCGATAATTACACCTTCATCCTGTTGATGAATGTTTATTTTACCGGCGCTTTTTACGCCCGGGACTTCCTCGGCGGCCCGGGCGACAATGGTGGCCAGGGCGCCGTGCGTGATGGTCAGTTTTCCGTGCCCCGTAAAGGTCGGCCGGACAACCGACTGCTCCAGCCAGCTCTTTTTTTCGGATGCCCCTTTGCGTTGCAAAAAAATT